>JAICPV010000141.1 GCA_025929655.1 Pyrinomonadaceae bacterium | reverse complement strand
CAGCAACGGTCATGAATTTCGCGATGTCCGAGTTCGCAGACCGAAGCAAGGCGCGGAGCTCTTCCACGGAAATATTATCGTTTTGCGAAGAATATTCGGACTGTAGCGCGGGGACGAATTCGGTTTGTTCCCTTAGTTCCGGCAGCACCGGAAGAATCACATAAAATCCGTTTCGTTCGACGGTGCGAAAACATTCTTCTTCGGACACCATGATCTCATGAACCTTTTCCCCCGGACGGATACCCGTATATACGATCGGTATTTCCTTATCTCCCATCAACGCTCTGGCCAGATCCGTAATGTTCGCCGACTTAACTTTAGGAACATAGGTGTCACCACGGCGTCCTGAGCTCACTGCACCAAAGACAGTATCCACCGCACGATCAAGGGTGAGAAGGAATCGCGTCATCTCAGGAAGGGTTACCGTAACGGATTTCCCCTGGCCGATCTGTTCGAGGAACAGCGGCACAATCGAACCACGCGAAGCGACCACGTTTCCGTAGCGGACGCAGACAAACTTTGTATTAGCGCACGAACGGTTAGCTTCGATCAGTATTCGCTCCTGCAGTGCTTTGGTCATCCCCATCACGTTGATCGGCTTGCATGCCTTATCTGTTGAAATGCCGACCACGGTCTGAACCGGAAGATTGTTCTCGCGGATCGCTCGAACGATATTCTCCGCACCGATGATGTTCGTTAGCACCGCTTCAAATGGAAAGTATTCGCATGAAGGAACCTGTTTCAAAGCCGCCGCGTGGAAGAGAATATCGCAGTCCTTTAGTGCAGAACATACCGCCGGGTAGTCCCGAACATCTCCGATTCGAAACCGTAAAATGTCGAGCGCGTTTTCGTAGATCACGTCGTCCGTGGCGGTTTTCTGGTGAAGATGGTTGAGACGCATGTAATGCTGCTTCGCTTCGTCCCTTGAAAAGACCGTAATGCTCTCCGGCATTCCCATCTCGCCGGAGCATAGCCTACTCACCAGTGTTTGGCCCAGAGAGCCCGTGCCGCCGGTGACAAGAATGCGCTTACCTTTTAGTTCGTTCGATCGTCCCATTTATCGTATGGCGTTGCGTCCGCATACATTCGCTCGATCATTTCGTCCCATACGGGCGGAGCGAATCCGGTTGCGTCCCGGAATCTTGTTGAATCCAAACTGCGGTCCATAAGGAATTCGGGATCGTCTTCTACCTTTGCGCCTAGACGAAACCTACTATTGATCTTCCGCAAAACGTCAAATTTACTGATTGGATCGCTTGAAATGTGAACAACACCACAAAGTTCAGGGTACTTCTCAATGATATCGATCAGTATATCTGCAAATATGATGGTTGGAAAGCCGGAAAAAACGGCTTTCGAATATCCGTTCACCCTATTGCCGCGTTGAGAAACAAACCATTCGACCAATCCGTTGTGCGAAGCAACCTCCCGGCCGATTATGGACGTTCGAATAGTGAGGCAGTTATCCATCGACACTTCACCCCAGTGTTTGCTTTGACCGTAGAGATCAAGCGCGTCCGGCGGGTCCTGCTCGGAATACATCCCACGCGTTCCCGCGAACACGCAATCCGTGCTCATGCTGATCAGCCGAATACTGCGCTGGCTCGTCAATCGGGCAAGGCGGTGCGGAAAGATCGAATTTATCGAAAGCGACTTTTCTACATCGAGTGCGGCCGCTAGCTGCTTGATCACGCCGACCGCGTTCACAACGACTTCGGGCTCAGATCGTTCGATTGCCGTGCGGACCAATTCGATATTCTCGACATCGACGTTCTCAATCGCATATTCGCGATCGAATATGCCGAATTCTTTAACAGTTTCGAAGGATCCGTGTAGTGTGTATCTGGTTTCGAAAATGCTGGAAAACGCCTGTACAAGCTTGTGACCAAGCATTCCTCGGCCTCCAATGATCAAAACTTTCTTCATACGGTTGCTGCGCAGTCGCGGAAGATCTCGTCGTAAAGTTGTTCGTAAGTACGGGCAACCAGAACCGGCCGATACCTGCGCGCGTTTGCTAGACCGGCTTTTACAATGTCTTGTCGATATTCGTCATCGGCGATGATTCTTTCTATGCCGCTTCGCATGCTTTCAACGTCAAATGGATCGACAAGGCATGCTGCCCCGCCCGACGTCTCGGTCATCGGGCTTATGCAGCTTGTCACCACCGGTTTGCCCAGGATCTGAGCCTCCACGATGGGCAGTCCAAAGCCCTCGTACGTGGAGCAGAACGTCACAATATCCGCACCTTCATATTCCATGGACATTTCCTGATCAGATAAATCAAAGACTGATTCAAACCGTATTTTGCTTCCTTCCAAAAGTCTTTTCTGTTTGTCGCTAAGCTTGCCGATTATCCGCAATTTGCAGGTTATACCTTTAAGCGCAGCGATAAGTCGCTCAATATTCTTATTCGGCATTGTCCCAACTTGTAAGATCACCGGAGTTCTCTTGTCGAACCCTTTTGGCCCGGCTTTCGACGTATGAGCAATTACCGGGAGGGTAAGCACGCGTATCTTTGCCGGATCGCATCCGGTGTTTTCAACGATCTCGCGTTTAGTGTGTTCCGAGACCGCGGTGATGTAGTTGAGTCGGCGAACCGGAAGATCGAGGTAAAGTTTCTTCAATATTGCGTTCCGCAGCCTCCCATTCGTGTGCAGGAAACGCAGATCATGCATCGTAAGTACCGTATTTGCGGGAGAAAAAAGCAGCGCGATGTAATTCACATGACCGGTTATATGGTAAATGTCTGCGGACTCTTTTCGAAAGAACAGTAAATTACCGAGGGTGTCCAGCGGCCGCAGCCCGTATGGCAAGGGCTGGAAAACGGTTTCAAAACGAGAGGGCAATGCCGCAGCGATATTGCGGAATACTTTTTCGATGCTGACGTATTCGTTCTGTCTCCGCTCGATGTAAAGAATCTTCATTGAGCGGCTTGATGGGCGTTCTCAGCCAACGATTCCGCCACTTCATCGATCGTAACGACAGCCGTACCGACCCTTTCTACAACAAGTCCGGCAGCGATGTTTGCGATCTTCGCTGCTTCCTGAATATCTAAACCTGCTCCTAATGACACGGCGATGGATGCGATCACCGTGTCACCGGCACCGGTCACGTCGTAAACTTCACGTGCCAGCGCCGGAAAGTGGATGGATGTTCCATTCTGTTCGAACAGCGTCATTCCGTCTTCGCCTTGCGTGATAAGGACGGCGGCGAAATCGCGTTCACCACATAACATTTCCCCTGCGACGATTGCGACAGTTTTACCTGTATCTTCAAGGTTACATGCCAAAGCGGCTTCGCGGCGGTTTGGTGTTAGAACTGATGCACCTTGATATCTGGAATAATCACGGCCCTTCGGATCGACGATCACCGGCAAGTCTCTGTTTCGCGCCATTTCTATAATCGTTTTGAGCAAATCGTCGGAAAAGAATCCCTTTGCGTAATCCGAGATCGCGATCGCGTCAACATCTGGCAGTAGTTTGGAAAACGACTCCAGCGCACGGTCCTTCTCATTCTCCGTCAAAACCTCGACAGTTTCCTGATCGACGCGTGTTACCTGCTGGCCGTGCGCGATAACTCGCGTCTTCACCGTTGTTCGCCGTAACGGTGACCTGATCAGGTTTTCGGTCGGAATTCGGGAATTCGAAATGACGGATAAAAGTTCGTCGGCTTCCGAATCGTCTCCGACGCAACCCAGGAGAAAAGGTTTCGCGCCGAGCCCGCTAATATTCGCCGCGACGTTCGCGGCGCCGCCGGCAGCAAGTGAGGTGCTGTTTAGGCGCACGATGGGAACCGGGGCTTCCGGGGAAATGCGCGTCACGTCGCCCCACCAAAAGCGGTCGAGCATCACGTCGCCGGCGATCAAAACCTTAACGTCTTTTAATCTGGAGAGGATATCCATCAGGACTTGTTGAATTCCTTTTCGATAAGCTCGCACCAAATATGGGCGACCGTGATGTGCGCTTCCTGGATACGAGCGGTGCGGGCTGATGGGATCATAAGAGATGCGTCCGAAAGCGATGCGAGCTTCTTTCCCTTTTCGCCCGTCATTCCCACGACACTGCATCCCAGATTCCTGGCCGTCATCGCAGCCGCAATTACGTTTTCAGATTCCCCGCTCGTGCTGATAGCTATAAGGCAATCGCCTTTGTGTGCAAGCGCTTCCACCTGCCTTGCGAAGATACGCGAATAATCGTAATCATTCGCTAACGCAGTTAGCGCAGAGGTGTCCGTCGTTAGCGCGATCGCGGGTAATGCCCGCCGCTCGTTCTCGTAGCGGCCGACCAGTTCAGCCGCTATATGTTGAGCGTCTGCCGCGCTGCCGCCATTGCCGCAGATGAGGATCTTGCCGCCCTGCTTTAATGATCGGATCAAAACTGCAGCGCAGGTCCGTATCGGTTCATAAAGCTGGTTATTTACCTCCGTCATGACTTCGGAATGCTCGGAAAGCGAGTTTGCAATCTCGTCGACGCTGGATTTTGCGGACTGAGTTTTTTTTACGAGACGTTCGAGAATGTCTGAAGTCGAATATCCTTTCACGAGCGGGATCGTTACCACCTTGCCTCCGTGTTTTCGGACAAAGTCGGCACCTACGATCTCATCTTCGTTCCAGTCACCGCCTTTGACCAGAACGTCCGGTTGGATCTCTTCTATAAGCCGCTGTGGCGTCGGTTCATCAAATACTCGTACTTCGTCAACACAATTGAGTGCGAGTAAAACTTCGGCTCGATCCTCTGCGCTGAAAACCGGCCTCCCCGGGCCTTTTATACTGCGCACCGATTCGTCGCTGTTGATGGCGACGATCAGGCTGCTGCCAAGAGCGCGCGCTTTCTGCAGCAGCTGAACATGTCCCTTGTGAAGGACGTCAAAACAGCCATTGGTGAAGACGATCATTTGAATCCGGGCAAGGAAATAACTGGCGATATTATCGCATAGCGACAACTGGTTCCGCATCCTGATCGCTCGCCGCCGCGGATGCAAAGGCGGAAATCATCTCAGAGCGGGTCGTATATCCCGTTAGTAGCAAAGTCGGCCAGTAACCCAGGGTCAGTAGTGCCGTCGATATCAGAAATCCAAACCAGGATTTTCCGAGATTCGAAACAATGAGTGTATCTACCAAAAACATCGCGAGCGACGCCGGAACAACACCGACGGCGATACTCAGCCACAGTTTCCACTGAATTCTTTCGAAAACTAAACGCTCTACTATAACGATTATTGGAAGGGCGGCAATCCCTCCAACGAGCCGGCCCGAGGCAACACCCTCGATTTGATAAATGGAGCCAAGCAGAATGATCGCGGCCATTCCTATCAGAGAGGTCACCACTGGACTCGATGCATTGATCCCGGGCCGTCGGGCAGATTCCGAAAGTATCCATGCGGGTATTAACACGGCGATCAAAGCGAACGCTGCCCCATCGATCACCAGTAGCCAGGACGATCTGACCGCAAAATCGTGACCGACCCAAAGTTCCAACAGCTCGCTCCCCTGGAGGTAATAGATCAAGGCAAGGAACAATGAACCAGAAACGACTAGCTTTGTGAGCGTCTGGTAAATCGCGAGAAGGCCTGCCCGATCTAGAACCCTTTCATTGAATTTTGGGATCGTCACTTGAGAAACGGCAAGGATCAGGCCGTGCAAATAAAATCCCAGCATCAACGGGATCGTATAATACGTTAGAGCTTCCGGTCCGTAATTTCGCAAGATATATGACCGTTCGAATATGTAAAAGATGCTCGTAATACTTTGATAAACAAAAATACTTGCCGCGAAAGCTCCTACCTTTTGCAATGTCGTTTTATCGATCGTTCTCAATTTCGACAACTCTGGCACCTCGGCTTTAGCAAAAACGAAAAAGGCCGCCGCTGCGATCACGATCACTGCCAAATTCCAAACGAAAATGTCTGTATAAGGGAAATCGTTGACCGCAAGAACGACCGACCCAAGATTCAGCAGAAAAGCCGCAGCGATCGTGATCGTCGAAAACGTGCGAAACCGATGGACTCCCTGCAGCGACGACTGGAACAAATGGCTTAGCATCGTCACCACACCGATAGCGCACGCGAGATAGATAGCGTATTTGAGACGCTCGGCGGCTGCGTCCGGCACACCCAGGAATTGTGAAACCAAAAACGGCGATGCGAAAGCGATCGCCGCACCTTCAACAATTGCAACCGCTAGCGTGATAAATATTGCAGCGGATAAGAGAGCTGCAAGCTCCGCGGTTTGACTTGAGGCGCGTTTTTCGGGAATGTATTTCGCCGGCGTTCGAGATATACCGGTCGTAAAGCCGAAACCGATCACAGCCAGCACCAATGAATAATAGCCGTATTCATCGACT
>JAICPV010000236.1 GCA_025929655.1 Pyrinomonadaceae bacterium | reverse complement strand
TTCGGACATAGGACTATTTTGTTTTAGTCGGATAGAGAAAGCAAGAGGTTCGTGGGACCGCACGCGGCTCGCGTGCAAATTGCAGAAGCCCGCGCGTAAGTAAGGGCGTAATCCGGACGCGGAATAACGGAACCGTTCCGCAAACGCGCTCCGTGATCCTGAATCGGATGTTACGCCCCTTACTTACGCGGGGGCTTCTGCACAGGATCAATCCTTACGAACTTCGGTCAACGAGATCATCCGTTCGAGGGCGATGTTGGCGAAGTGCTTTGTCTCCTCGTCAACCGCGATCTCGTTCACTACGACGCCGTTCGCCAGATTATCCATCGCCCACGCGAGGTTCTGCGGAGCAATGCGGTACATCGTCGCACACATGCATAGGTCGGGTGCGAGCAGGCGAATCTCCTTGTCGGGAAATCGCTGCTGCAGGCGGTTGACAAGGTTCACCTCAGTGCCGATCGCCCATTTCGAGCCTGCGGGCGCGTTTTCTACTGTTTTGATTATGAAGCTCGTTGAGCCGTCGAGATCGCTTATCTCGACGACCTCTCGCATGCACTCCGGATGCACCAGAACCTGCACGCCCGGCATTTCGTCGCGAATTTTATCGACATGCCACGGCTTGAACCGGCCGTGCACGGAGCAATGTCCCCGCCAGAGGATCAGCTTCGCTTCGAGCAATTGCTCGGCTGTGTTCCCGCCAAGCGCCTCGTGCGGGTTCCAAAGCGCCATTTTGTCCAGCGGGATCCCAAACTTCGCGCCGGTATTTCTTCCGAGATGCTGGTCCGGGAAGAAGAACATCTTGTCGTATTCTTTCAGATAAATGTCGAAGAGCGGGACTGCATTGGATGACGTACAGACGACGCCTTCGTTCCGGCCGCAGAACGCTTTGATCGCCGCAGTGGAATTCATGTAGGTGATCGGCGCCACCTTTTGTTCCAGCACGCCGATCTCGCCTAGCTGTTCCCAGGCATCCTCGACCTGGTCGATCGACGCCATATCCGCCATCGAGCAGCCCGCGCCGAGGTCGGGCAGGATCACCCGCTGATGCGGCCTTCCAAGGATGTCGGCGGACTCGGCCATAAAATGCACGCCGCAGAAAACAATGTAGTCTGCGTCCGTCTGCGACGCCATCACGGAAAGCTGATAGCTGTCGCCGGTCAGGTCGGCGTGCTTGATCACATCGTCACGCTGGTAATGATGGCCGAGAACAATAACGCGGTCACCAAGCTCCCGCCGCGCGGCGTCGATCTCGGCGTCGATCTCGCCGTCGGACATCACAAGGAAATCTTCAAGCGGTTTGGTTTGTTCAAGTACTGCCGGCATCGCGTTCACCCAACTGTTTGGATGCATTTCGCATCCGCTGATCAAACAAAAATCATTGCGCTTCGGTGTACTCAACGCAAGTTTGGATTTGTCCAAGTCCGTACAGACATTTTTGTTCTAGAGCCGATACTGGAAGTATGAAAAAAAGCGATGAGGGAGCGACAACTTCTTTTTGGGAAGCAACGGAGCAGCTGAGAGAGTTTCAGGCGTTGGACTCCGATATCGAGACGGAGGTTTGCTTGATCGGCGCAGGGATCGCGGGGCTGACAACCGCCTATCTTTTGTGCCGCGACGGGCGAAACGTAACGGTCGTCGACGACGGTCCGATCGGCGGCGGCGAAACGTGCCGCACGACCGCGCATTTGACGAATGCGATCGACGACCGGATCTACCGCATCGAAAAATGGCACGGCGAAGAAAACGCGAAGCTCGCGGTCGCGGCACACACGTCGGCGATCGATCAGATCGAGCAGATCGTAAGTGACGAAGATATCGAATGCGATTTCACCCGGCTGGAAGGTTACCTTTTCGAAGCGGAAGAAAGTGAAGACGATCTGGGCGACGAATTGAAAGCCGCTCATCGCAGCGGACTCAAGAACGTAGAATTTGTCGATGGCGCGCCTGTTAACGGATTCGAATCCGGCCGGTGCCTAAGGTTTCCGAATCAGGGGCAGTTTCATATAACAAAGTATCTCGGCGGCCTTGTTGACGCTATCGAACGCATGGGCGGAAAGCTCTTCTCGGATACACATGTTACCGGATGGGAAGGCGGCGAATCTCCGAAAGTGGAAACCGCAAACGGCCCAACGATTTCAGCAAAACAGATAGTGCTCGCGACGAACTATCCGCTGCAGAGCCGAATGTTCGCGCAGCTTCCGGCTTACAGGACATACGCGATCGGCGTCGAGCTTTCCAAACCGCTTGAACCCGTGCTGCTGTGGGACACGGGCGATCCGTACCACTACATTCGGACACAGCAGGAAAACGGTAAACAGATACTGATCGTTGGCGGCGAGGACCACCGAACCGGCCAGGCAAACGACGGGGAGCAACGATTTCAGCGTCTATACAGTTGGACGAAAAAGAAATTCGCAAATGCCGGCGAGCTCAAATACAAATGGTCAGGGCAATGTTTCGAAACTCACGACGGTCTGGCATTCCTCGGCCGATATTCCGCGAGCGAGCCGAATGTTTTCCTGATCACCGGCGATTCCGGAATGGGTATGACCCACTGTACGATCGGCGCGATGCTGATCACCGACCTCATCGCCGGCCGAGCAAACCAGCTCGAAGAGGTTTTCAGTCCGTCACGCATCGCGACGCAGTCCATCAAGGAAGCCGTACCGGAAGTTATTTCGTCGACGGTCCCCTACAAAGAATGGGTAACGCCGGGCGAGATCGGCTCCGAATCTGAACTCAAGAACGGCGAAGGCGCGATCTTGCGCGATGGCCTTTCGAAATATGCGGTTTACAAAGATAAAAGCGGACGAGTTATAAAACGCTCCGCCGTCTGCACGCATTTGGGCTGCATCGTACAGTTCAACTCTATGGAAAAAACGTGGGACTGCCCGTGCCACGGCTCTCGGTTTTCTGTTGACGGCGAGGTGATAAATTCGCCCGCTATCTCACCGCTGGCCGATGAATAGAGGGCGGATGCCCGGCTCATTGACATGATCCTCAAAACAAGTCTATCTTCGAGTTTAATCGATCTAACGTCCGAATATTTTCCGCACAGGTATTTTGTCAGGAGAGAACTGTATGCAGGCTGCAGCGAAGTTGCGATCCCCTTTCAGCGATATGCTCGAAAGGCTCACTGTCCGAAACGACCAGTTCGATACGTTTTACGAAGCCAGCTCACGCGAAGATTATCAAACCCTTGTCGACGCCGCGCTTGCCGGCAAACTTGACGGGATCGTGTCCGTCGGCCGCTCGGGCATCTACCTCAATAAATGCGCGATCCATCCGCCCACTGAATCTTGATCAAGCGACACCAAGGATCTTTTCTATCAAAGTAATTATCAGATAAGAAATTGCTGCGATAACGCCGGCCATTGGAATTGTCAGGATCCACGCCCAGACGATGCGTCCCGCTACACCCCATTTCACAGCTGACAGACGACGAGCGGAACCGACGCCGACGATCGCTCCAGTGATGGTGTGGGTTGTCGAGACCGGGATCCCCGTCGCGGTCGCAAAGAATAGTGTTGCGGCACCGGCGGTTTCCGCGCAAAAACCGCCGACAGGTTGAAGCTTTACGATCTTCGTCCCCATCGTTTTCACGATCCTCCATCCGCCCGAAAGAGTCCCGAGGCCTATCGCGGCGTGAGCCGCGAGCACTACCCATAAAGGGACATCAGGAAGCTTGCCCTCGACTGTCATTTGAAGGTAGCCGCCTGCAACGAGTGCAATGGTGATAATACCCATCGTTTTCTGTGCATCGTTTCCGCCGTGGCCCAGCGAAAATGCTGCCGCGGAAAATAGCTGGCCGAAACGGAAGACCCGGTCGACCTTGCTGACGGAAACGCGATGAAAGATCCAATAGACGGTCACCATCAAAACGAATCCGAGCGTCGCGCCGATCAATGGTGAAAGAACGATGAACGAAAGCGTCTTTATCCAGCCTTCGGCTTTGAGAACAACTTGAGGACTATTGAGGCCGAAGTGGTAAATGTAGGAGCAGATCGCGGATCCGGCGTATGCGCCTACGAGCGCATGCGAACTTGACGTCGGCAGGCCTAGATACCAGGTGATCAGGTTCCAAACGATCGCCCCGAGGACGCCGGCGAGGAGCACGTACAATTGGTCACCGCCGGGGATCACGGCGATATTCACCATATCCCCGCCGATCGTTTTCGCCACAGCCGTTCCGAAAACCAGAAACGCAATGAAGTTAAAAAAAGCGGCCCACGCAACGGCAACGCCAGGTGAAAGCACGCGTGTCGCGACAACGGTCGCTATCGAGTTCGCGGCGTCATGAAAGCCGTTAACGTAATCGAAGATCAACGCCGCGATGATGATCGCGATCACTAGACCGAAGGCTACAGTTTGTCCATCCATAAATAGTTGATAGTTGACAGTTGATAACTGATAGTCTCGGTGGTTATCGGCGTCACGAACGATCAAGTTGTTTCCGTTTGGAAGTCTTGATAGCAGTTATCAGCATTTTCTGCAGTTCTTCACAATCGCTCAATAATGAGTTTGCGATCTTCTTTTCCAAAATTTCACCGTCACGCAAAAGCCTCAACCAATAATTCGTTTCAGTTGCTTCTTTCAAAGCGATAGAAAGCTTGTGCAAGAAATCCTTTCTCGATTGACCCTGGTTAGCTTCCTCGAT
>JAICPV010000138.1 GCA_025929655.1 Pyrinomonadaceae bacterium | reverse complement strand
TGGCGGTCAGATAGACGGATGTTCCTTCAGGAGTGCCGATGCGGTCAGAGCTGATGCCGAAGATCACGGCCGGACGATTTCTTGTTTCCGTGACAGGGATCAGCGTCAACAGCGGATGCACTTCGCCGACCAGCGGATTGTACTCAACCCCGAAATGAACACGCGGGTGCCAGCGATAAATGAATGTCGTGCGCACCGCGGCCCTGTCGATCTGGTCATGCAAGAGTCGAACACCGAGTGTGAATTTTTTTGGGTTATCGGCCGTCCCCCGGACAGCCTGGCCTTCGCCCGGTCAGACAGGTCAGGCAGGAACGAGCGACGAATTCTTCGTCTTCGGCTGCGCGGCTTTCGCGACCTTTGCCGCTTCGTTCACTTTCGGAAGAAGAATTTTATCCAGCTCCTTTCGCAGCTCGGACGGCTTGATGACCCCTGTCTCGCGCCAGACGATCTTCCCGTTCTTATCAATTATCACAGTGGCCGGCAAGACGGTACCGACGCCGAACCGTTCCATATCCGCGGTCTTTGCATCGAGCCATACGGGGAAATTCACTTTGAATTCGCGTATGAATTTGAGGACCTTTGCCCCGTCGGAGGCAGAGTCACCCGCCGCACCGATGACCTGAACACCCAGGGCCGCGTAGTCGTTCTGGATCGCCGAAAGGTCCGGCATTTCCTTCTGGCATGGTACACACCATGTAGCCCAGAAGTTCAGAACGACGACTCGGCCGCGTAACGCCGCCAGCGATTGCTCTGCACCGGTAAGGTCCTTCAACGCGAGTACCGCATCGTCGGAAACCAGTTGAGGCAATTTCGGCTTCTCATCGAGGACCTTCAGCGAATTTACTTTTAGGAAATGCTTGTCTTTTTCCGTTCGGATGGTGCCCTCGATCTCGGCCATGTACGGAACATTTTCGAGAAAATCCTTGCCCTTGGGCTTATACGCACCCATTTCGAGTGTATAAAGCGTGAAACCCTTTTCGTCCTCTACCGCCAAAGCTTGAGGGATGTTGTTCCCGGAACATTCTTCGGCACAGGTAATATCAGCCGCGTTTCCGTACGGCGTTTTCTTGCGATCCTTTGCCTCGAACCAGCACACCGAACAAACGACCTGGCCCTTCAATTTCACGGGCCTGGTTTCTTGGGCGTTCGAAACCGCGACAAACAGTAATGCGATACAAACAAGTACAAATGTTTTCATATTGATATAGCGGGAGCACCGGATTCGATGCCCCCATTATGATAAGACCTACCGGATCAAACTAAACAGATGCGGTATCGGCCTTCGCCTTTGCCTTGCAGCAATCGCAGTTGTCGCAGCAGCTTTTGCTTTCTTCCGATGCGGAAACGGCGTTGTGGCCTTTGCCTCACCATTCTTTTTCATCGGACACGAATCGCCGGTGCAGCTACCGTCTTTGCAGCATTCACAGTTTTTGTGCTCGCCCTTTGCATGTTCGCCGGACATTTCGTGGCCCTTCAATGGGCACGAGTCCTTCTTACAGCACGAGGCTTTGTCGCCAATACTATTGACACCCAAGCCCCCATATGCGAATGCCGCGATCGCCATGCTCATTACAGCCAAAATGGCGAACACGAACAGAATTCTCTTTTTCATGATTTATTCTCCTTAGAAATAAAACCCATATTCAGGCAAACGGATAGTTTGCCAATTCAAGATCGCGTACAGGACCGGGCTTTAAATCCGGAGAATCCGGTTGGTGATATGAAGAACGCGTCCGTCTTTTGGCGGGCCGCGATATGCGGGAAGATTTACGAATCGATATTTTGAGAAAACGACGAGCGGTGAAATAACAAACTTCGAGGCCGCAACAACAGTCGTCGCCGTGATGAAAGTCTGCTTGGGTTCGAGCGTGCCCGGGATGAAGCTGACGATCATTGGGCAGCAATCGATTTCGCCGGAAGCCAAAGCCGATTCTTCGCCGTCGTTCGATGCCGCAGGCTTATCGCAATGTCTTTCTTCTTTCGCCAAAGGACAATGCTCGTCCATTGCGCTGAGCACAACGCTGCGGCAATAAGCGACACAAACCGCACCTGCAGCATTAAGGCAGACAAGAAGGAGGACGAACGCGGCAAAGAACTTCAATTGGAATGCTTGTGGCTTCATCGAAATTTCGACGAGATTATCCTAACACGAATGTGTGCTCACGCGCTGACCTTCACACGTTGAAGCGGAAGTTAACTACGTCCCCTTCCTGCATCACGTATTCTTTGCCCTCAAGGCGTACGAGGCCTTTTTCCTTGGCAGCGTTCATCGAACCGGTCGCTACCAGATCGTTATAAGAAACGATCTCGGCGCGGATGAAGCCGCGTTCGAAATCGGTATGTATCGCACCGGCTGCCTGCGGGGCTTTCGTTCCCACGGGGATGGTCCAGGCACGCACTTCCTTTTCCCCCGCAGTAAGGAACGACATCAGCCCGAGCATATGGTACGCAGCTTTGATCAACTGATCGACGCCGCTCGATTCGACGCCGTGGCCTTGCAGATATTCGGCTCGTTCCGTGGGTTCGAGCGCGACGAGGTCGGCCTCAAGCTTCGCGGAGATCACGACGACGTCCGCCGTTTCAGATTCCGCATGTTTTCGTAGAGTTTGGACGTGCGCATTCGCGTCGGGATCGGCAAGTGAGGCTTCATCGACATTAGCGGCATAGATCGTTGGTTTCGATGTGAGAAAGAACCATTTGCGGACGATCTCGCGTTCGTCGTCGGTAAGATTCGCAGATCGCGACGGACGGCCTTCTTCCAAAACAGGCTGGATCTTGTCCAGGATCTCGATCTCGCGTTTCGCGTCCTTGTCTCCCGATTTCGCCGAACGCATTGCTTTATCACGTCGCTTTTCCGCCGACGCAAGATCAGCGAGGGCAAGCTCGATCTGAATGGTTTCTACATCGCGAATTGGGTCGACGGAGCCCTCCACGTGGACGATATTCTCGTCTTCAAAACATCGAACGACCTGAATAACAGCATCGGTCTCGCGGATGTTCGCAAGAAACTGATTTCCCAAGCCTTCGCCTTTCGAAGCACCGCGAACCAATCCCGCAATATCGACGAATTCGACCGTCGCCGGCACGACCTTTTGCGACTTGTGCATCTTTTCCAGAACAGAAAGACGCTCGTCCGGTACAGCGACGACGCCGACATTCGGTTCGATCGTGGCGAAAGGGTAATTGGCAGCCAATGCCGCTTCCTGCGCCGTCAGCGCATTGAACAAAGTTGATTTTCCGACGTTGGGCAGTCCAACGATTCCGGCTTGCAGCATATTTCGAGAGCCGGGCCGGGTTCCGCCCGACGCAGCAAAACGGATATTCTACCTTTTAACCGAAAACGTTGCGAATCGCTCTATGCCTTCGATTTTGCTATGAGATATTTCTGGGTTAGCTTTATGAAGATTCGGTAGATGCTTGTCTCCATTTTTCTCATTTTGATTGTATCGCTCGGCGGTTTCGCGATCACTTATCTGATCGAGCGGGAGGAACCGCTGATGTGGCGGGTCTTTGCCGGCACGTTGATCGGGCAGAGCATGTTCGCTACTCTGCTTTTCGCGTTTTCATTCGTGTTCGGCCTTACGATCGTTTCAGTGCTTTTGGCCGCCGCGATCGCTCTCTCGCCAGTATTTCTGCTGCGAGATCGCGAGCGTAAACGGGCTTTTCAAATCGATAAAGAGAAGGCGATCGGGAGGCTTCAAAGCGCACGAGCGGCGAAACTCCTTCCGTTTCTTTACTATCTCGGCTTTTTCATTTTCTTTGTTATGTTCTTCGACCGGGCGATGATGGTTTTGCCGGACGGCATTTACACCGGCGGGTCGAACAATCTCGGCGACCTACCGTTCCATCTCGGCATCATTTACAGCTTCGCGGACGGGGCAAACTTTCCGCCGCAGAATCCGTCCTACGCGGGAGCAAAATTTTCATATCCATTTATTGCCGATCTCGGGGCGGCGGCGTTCGTAAAATTGGGCGCCGGCGCACGCGAAGCGATGCTCGTGCAAAATGTTTCGTGGGCGCTCGCGCTTATGGTGGTACTTGAACGGTTTGTCCTTCGGCTGGTAAATGACCGGCTGGCCGCACGGCTTGCACCCTTTCTCCTCTTTCTCTCAGGCGGCCTCGGCTTTCTCTGGTTCTTTTCGGATTACGCGGCGCAGTCGAAGAATATCTTTCAACTGCTGTCGGATATCGGCAAGGATTACACGATCTCCCAGGAATTTCGCTGGGGCAATTCGCTGATCACGCTTTTCCTCACACAGAGGAGCCTATTGATGGGAATGCCGTTGACGCTGATCGTCCTCGGGGGCCTTTGGGGGATATTTGCCGCTGAAATTACGGAGAACATGGAGCAGAGAAACGAACTTTCGATAAGATCCTTTTTCACTTCGCCATTCTTCCTCGGCCTGATCGCAGGGATGCTCCCGCTGATCCATCTTCACAGTCTTTTCGTTCTGTTCGTTGTGACGGCGTTTTTTCTGATAATGCGGCCCGCGATACGCCGCGATCTCATTGTTTTCGGGATCGGCGTTTGCGTCGTCGCGGTTCCCGAATTGCTTTGGTCGATCATTGGAAGCGCGAGCCGCGCGACCGAGTTCTTTTCATTCTATTTCGGTTGGGAATCTTCGCAGTCGAATATTGTTTGGGCATGGTTGAAGAATGCGGGCGTGTTCATTCCACTCTTGCTGATCGGCCTTTACGTATACGGGCGGCGCTCGCCCGATCCCGAGATCGGCAAGGTGTCCAAAAAGAAACACCTTAAAAAGGAAGCCGTCGCGGCGGCTCCCGACGGGAAACGCAGGGCGAACCTTTTGCTTTTTTATATTCCTTTCGCCTTTCTGTTCGTTCTGGCAAACGTCGTCAAACTGGCACCGTGGGAGTGGGACAATATAAAAGTCCTTATCTATTGGTTCGTCGGCTCGATACCGTTCGTTGTGTATTTGATCGCACTTCTTTGCAAGAAGAGCGGCGCGATGCGCATTCTCGCTGCCGCGGCGGTCTTTGCTCTTACCGCATCGGGAGCGCTCGATGTTTGGCGGACGGTTTCGCGGCAGCATAATTATCGTGTGTTCGATCCGGACGCGATGAAGATGGGCGAACGGCTTCGCCTCGCAACACCGCCGGACTCAATTATCCTGAACGCGCCGACATATAATTCCGCTGTCGTACTATCCGGCCGGCTTTCGCTGATGCGTTATACGGGACATCTGGGATCGCACGGCATCGATTACGGCGAACGCGAAAAGGACTTGAAGCAGATCTATCGCGGCGGACCGCAGGCGGCGGCGTTGATGGAAAAATACGGGATCGATTATGTTCTGGTCTCGCCCGAGGAGCGGAATACGCTGACGCCGAACGAAGCCTTTTTCTCGCGATTCCCTGTTGTCGCGGAGTTCGGGCAATATAAGGTTTTCGATGTTCGCGACCGAGCACAAACATTCTAAATGGCGAAAAAGAAAAACGTTCAGCACGACGCCGCCGACGAAAATGTGGGTCCGCACATTGCGGATGAGCCGCGGGGCTGGGATGTCCCATGGCTAGTAAGCTGCGCGGCGATAACTGCACTCGCGACATTCATGCGCTTTTACGAGCTCGCCATCCGGCCGCTTCATCATGACGAGGGCGTCAATGGGCATTTCCTGACGACGCTGTTTCGCGACGGCATGTACAAATACGACCCCGCGAATTATCACGGCCCGACGCTGTATTACATCTCGCTGTTTTTCACGAGGATTTTTGGACTTGAGACGCTGCCTATCCGTTGGAGCGTTGCGGTTTGGGGTGTTCTGATCGTTGTTCTCGCATTCTTTCTGCGCCGCTATATCGGCCGTGCAGGCAGCCTGGCAGCCGCGCTCTTCCTAGCACTTTCTCCTGGTATGGTTTACATCTCGCGGTATTTCATCCACGAGATGTTCTTCGTTTTTCTCGGGCTCGGCCTTGTCATCGCCGTCGCATTTTTCATCGAACAGCGTCGGCCCGGGCCGTTCGCGATATTCTGGATCGCTCTGCTTCTTCTGGTTTGTTTTTTCCCGACAACGCTGAATTTGGCAGCCGCCGCTGCGAAGGATTCCCCGACGCTTTTCTGGGCGATCGCCATCGCGATCTTTATTGTGGAAGCCGCGATGATCGGTTACCTGATCAAACTGATGCTCGGGTGGAATGAAGGCCGGCCGATACACCTCCTTCTCGCATCGGCGTGCGTTTCGCTGATGTTCGCGACGAAGGAAACGGCGTTCATCACGCTCGGCACGGTGCTGATAGCGTGCATTTGCGTATGGATCTGGCAGAAGATCTACACGGGCGCAGCGGACATCGGGCCAGAATTTTATTCAGCCGAACTGACCTTTTCCAATTTCAAAAACGCGGTCGGTTCGGGTACCGACCGCATACTATTA
>JAICPV010000309.1 GCA_025929655.1 Pyrinomonadaceae bacterium | reverse complement strand
CGACGTTTACTTTGGTCCAATTCACGTCATTTGTGCCGTTGGCCGAATTATTGCCAAAGGTCTCCACACGAGTGAAGTTTTCGAGCCTGCGGCCCTGGGCATCAAGAAACGGCTTGTCGATCCGCGGGTAGTGCGAATCGCCGTGAACGTAGGCCACCGGCTTGCGGAACCCGATCACACGCGTGCGCAGAGCGATCAGGAAATCCCTGAAGCCATCCAGTTCGGGCGGCACACCGGTTACAACCAGTGTTTGTGGATTGCGAGCTAGCCCTCCAGTTGTAACGTCCGGAATGTTCCAGACCGGGTTCGCCTGCGAGATGATCATGATGGCGGCGGCACCCGTAGATTCGGCCCTATCGAATGACTCGTTGAGCCACGCAATGTTTGCGGCATTGCGAGCTGCGTGCTCAACGGGGTCGGGGTTAACGTCACAAAGATTGTTGCATGATCCTTGTATGTTTAAAGTCACATAGACGACATTGCCGACGGTCCAGCGACGGTTTTCGGCGCACGGCACATGGCTTCCACCGAAGCCCAAACAAAGCGGGGCAGTCTGCACTTCTTGTCGTTTGCGACGCTTCCCTAAAGAGAATGGCGTGGAGAAAAACACCTGCCTTTCATGGTCCAGCCTTTCTAGAGAGTTGAATCCGCCATTAGATGCGCTATCACAGTCCGTCCAGTCGTTGTCGCCGGGCGTGAACATCGCCGGCGCCTGCAGTGCATTAAAGAAGTTAACTCCCTGCACATAAAGGGCGTCAACACACGTGGTTGGCGTTACCGAGCCTGGCGTTCCCCTACCTCCTTTCAAATCGCCGTTGTGGACGGAAAATGCCAAATGTTGACTGTTCATGTCGGCGATGAGATTCGGCACGCCCGTCAGGGCCTGTAGATCCGAATAGGGCACATCGCCCCATAGCCCAATCGAATATGCCTCATTCTCGTCTTCGTCGTCGTCGCTGTCGGAACGTACCACCCATGATGAAGAACTTGCCAGGAACACAACTGTCAGCGTTATCGACGCTAATAAGCCAAAAACAAACCTGAAAAGGCCACGATTTCCCTCAAGTTTCGGTGTCAGCGACGTTTCTGCAACGCACTGTTTTGCTTCGCCCGAACACGGCTCTACCGCGCCGACCAAAGCGATTGGGAGCCGCCGCCATTTCGATCGCGCCCGCGGGACTCCTGTTGAACGCCTATCGTTATGATTCTTTATCTTCACGATGATTTCTCCTTCGTTTAATAGCCTGAGGAGCGGATCACAATAGAGAGCCCTGCCCGAAAAATCTTTCTCTTTGAAAAATCTTTCAGTAGACTGTTTTCGGTTCAGGAAAACAATCTCGCAGCTCGGATTTCTATTTAGTTTCCGCTCCTCGAACGGGAGTATGGAGAGGAGATCCGGGATGTCACTGAATTTAGATTTTATTTCTTCTGAATTTAACTTGAGTGTGGGAAGTAGTTCCGAAAGCAAAGTTTACCTTTTTGAAGGCTATCGTCTCGATGCTCAGCGCAAGATGCTTTACCGTGGCGAGCACGAGGTCGTCCTACCGCCGAAAGCGATCGAAACCCTGATCGCGCTAATCGAACTTCGAGGTGAGATCGTAAGGAAAGTTGATCTGATGAAGATCATCTGGGCGGATACGATCGTCGAAGAGTCCAACCTCGATCATTACCTTCACGTTTTACGCAAAACGCTCGGCCAAAAAAGTGACGGACAGTCTTTTATCGAAACTTTGCGGCGCCGCGGTTATCGCTTTACGCCAGACGTTCAAGTGATCGAGGCTCCGAACCGCAATGGAAAGCGAGGGGCGCCGACAGATTCGAATCCTGTTCAACTCGAGGACGGCCTTAACGGTTCGCAAGCTTCGGCCGCCCATTCACCAACCGCATCGTCCGTTACCATCGTCAAACGTTCACGCTTTTCACCTTTACTTGGAGCCATCGCCGTGCTTGCCGGCTTACTCGGGTCGGCGGCGCTTTGGTATTTTCAGCGGCAGAACCTTCCAAGCCGAGCGGCTTCGTTGAGTGTGCGGGGTGAGATCTCCGTGACGCCGCTGACCAGCGGGATCGCGGTGTCGGACGCAACCATTTCGTCGGACGGAAAGTATTTCGTCTATTACGATCTGTACGAGAATAAACAGCACCTCTGGGTGCAGCAGGTTGGACAAACGGTACGCGCCGAGATCACTCCACCCGGCGAATGGACGATCCAGTGGATGACCTTTTCGCCAAACGCAGAATTTATCTATTTTGTCGCGCAAGAAAAACCGGGTGACTATGCGCTGTATCGGGTTTCGACGCTCGGCAGTGCGCCGGTGAAAATCTTGTCTGGGGTTCATTCGCCGGTCTCATTTTCACACGATGGGCGCGAGATGGCGTTCGTTCGGTATAACGAGAAGACGAAGGAGTCTTATCTCGTAGCTGCGGCGGTCGATGGTACTGCCCAAAGGATTTTGTTGACGCGCACCGATCGCCTGGGTCTATCGCTCGGCGTTGCCTGGTCGCCTGACAGCAAATTCATCGCTTACGAGGCCATGGATTCGAATCCTACAACCACTGAAGGCAACTGCTCGATCGCAGCTATTGAAGTATCGACTCTCGCGGCTAAAGATCTGTCGTCGGAACGGTGGGATACTTGTTACCGAATGGCCTGGACCACCGACGGCGAAGGGTTGGTCTTCATCGGCACGCGCTCGGGAGAAATCTACACGACTCGCCGTGACCAGGTCTACTATCTTTCCGTTGCGGACGGTCGGTCGCACCGGATCTCGACCGACGGTAGTCGTTACGAGTCAGCGTCGCTCGGCCTCACAACGGATAACTCATTGATTGCCGTGCCGCACAAAAGACTTTCGCAAATATGGGTGATGGACGCGGATGGCGATGCCAGTACGGGTGTGCAGTTGACCAACGGACAACTGGACGGTCCCCCGGGAATTGCTCCGCTGCCGGACGGACGTGTCGGATACGTCAGCAGGGTCGGTGAAAATTTGACGTTGTGGGTTATGAACCCGGATGGATCCGACCAACATCAGATCGGCATTCCGATGCCCTTTATTGAGGAATTGAGAGCCACGCCTGATGGACGGTTTTTCATTTTTTCCGCCCGCCGCAACGGCTTCAGTCATCTCTACCGCATCGACACGAACGGGCGGGATCTCAGTCAGTTGACCGACGGCGAAAGTGACGAGATCTCTTCGACAATTTCGCCTGACAGCAAATGGGTGTATTACATTGCCAACGTCCGTGACCGAGAAGGCTTGAAGGATTATCTGCGGAAAATCTCGATTGACGGCGGTGAAACGGTCAACTTGAAAAGGATGGATAGTTGGTTGGTTCCCGAACTATCGCCGGATGGAAAATTGATCGCGTGTCTCGTCGGCGGCAGGCTGAGGATCCTATCCAGTTCCGATGGCGCTCTGGTCAGTTCTCTGGAGGCCGATAAACTCGCTCACCCGTGGGGTGCAGCGAAATGGACGGCGGACGGCGGGTCTCTGATTTATCTGGTGTCTCGCGGAAATACCTCGAATGTTTGGGTGCAAGCCCTTAGCGGATCGGCCCCCCGCCCGCTCACCACTTTTCCCAAAGGTTACGTTTACGAGTATGCCTTCTCCCGCGATGGCAAAAAGCTCTACGTCGCGCGCGGCTATCAGATCCGCGACGCTGTCATGATAAAAAATTTCTAAAGACGGTTTGCCTCACCTTTACCACTGAGTTCGGTCCATTTCACGGCTGGGCGCTAAATTATTTGCCGTCAACTTTCCCGCCAACGTTAAGAGTCCCATTTTGTAAGTAGCTGAAAAGGCGCACGTTGTGAGCGGGTGCTTATTTGCTGAGCCAAGCGGGCGTCGCTTTTTCGTAAACGCATCCTAGTCGCTCCGAACGCTCTCAACGCTATCCGAGCCGTCAAGTTTCCATCGACAT
>JAICPV010000110.1 GCA_025929655.1 Pyrinomonadaceae bacterium | reverse complement strand
TGTCGGTCTTGGTCATGGACTGCACGACGACCGGTGCGCCGCCACCAATCTGGATGTTTCGAACTTTAACTGGGCGCGAATTTCGCATGAAAAAAGTTGTCCGAGTTACAGAGTTGCAGAGTTACAGGAGTCGAAACAACAAAACACGCTCTGTAACTCTGTAAACTCAGTCAACTCGGTGAACCATTAAAAGAATTTCGATACGTCCAAAAACAGCGTGAATACCATCAGCAGCAAGATCACCGCGAGGCCGGTCAATTGGATTCGCTCCTTCCATGCCATTGAGAGCGTTCGGCCAAACCAGGAAAGCACTTTTTCAATGCCAAGCACGAGGATCTGTCCGCCATCGAGCAGTGGGATCGGAAGCAGATTGAAAACGCCGAGGTTTAGGCTGATGACCGCCAGGATCGAAAATAATCCAGCGAAGCCTTCGTCCTGCACGACCGAAGAAATTATTCCGACGATGCCGACCGGCCCTGATAATCCCGCGTCCCTTACCGCACGCTGGCCGCTGAAAAGCTGTCCGAAAACGCGGCCCGTGAGCGCGATGATCTCGTAATTTGCTGCAACTGCAAATCGAGCCGCATCGCCGACTCCTGCCGGTTCACGCACTTTGCTCGGGATGCCGCGTAGGCCGATGCCGATGCGCACCTGCCCGCTGCCTTCGACATAGGTCGTTACCGGCAGCTGCAGCCGCTCGCCGTTTCTCTCGACGCCGATCGTCATCGGCTTATCTTTGTTCGCCTGAACCAGCGTCATGAAATTGCCGGAATTGGTGACGTTCGCGCCATTAACCGAAACGATCCGGTCGCGCGCCTGCAAGCCTGCAGCGGCGGCGGGTGTGCCTTCTTCGACATTCGTCACCATCACCTGCTCGACGCCGGTTTCGGGCTTCATCTCGACGTCGCCGATCCCTTGGCCTTTCTTATCCACCCTCGCCGGCGTGATCGACAAAACGATGTTTTGACCGTCTCGCTCGACACTGATCGGAAGCGGTTTCTCCGGCGATATCGCCGCACCGGTCTCGATCTTTCTCCAAGTCGGGTTCGCCTCACCTTCGAAAGCGACGATCTTGTCACCGGCCTTCAATCCAGCCCGTTCCGCGGCACCGTTTGGCGCGACGTAAGAAATGATCGGGTCCGGTGTTGACGGCACGCCGTACATCAAAGCGCCGAAGAACGGGATCGACAGGGCCAGTACGATGTTCATGAACGGCCCGCCGAGCATGACCAGGAATTTCTGCCATCGCGGCCGAAGCTCATAAAGCTCCGACGCCGGGACCTTTTCGTTCGTCGATTCCCCACCCTCAAGCGGAGCGGTAGCCTCGTCGCCGTAGAGTTTTACATAAGCGCCGAGCGGGATCGCACTGACCCTGTAATCGGTATGCCCGATCTTGAATCCCCAAATTCGCGGCCCGAGGCCGAAGAACGAGTACGCCTCGACGCGCATCCCGAACAATTTTGCGACGATGAAATGTCCCAGCTCGTGGATGTTGATCGCAACGCCGAGGACGAAAATAACAGCTAAAATGACTAACAAAATATCCGGCATAATTAAGAATTAGAGAGAAACCGGCTGTCCGGCGTTGTAATGTTTTACGTTTCCGGCGGCCGTTTCGTTCAGCTTGATTATAGCGCGCTCGCGGGCCCAGGAGTCGGCGGCCAGGATCTCTTCGAACGAGTCTGCATTTGATGATTCGTGTTCATCCATGACGGATCGGTTAATTTCTGCGATCCTGCCCAGGCCGATCTTTTTATCGAGAAACGCCTGTACAGCGATCTCGTTCGCAGCGTTCAATACCGCAGGCATCGTGCCACCTTTCCGCAAAGCGTCATGGGCGAGGCGCAAACACGGGAACCTTTCCAGATCAGGTTCTTCGAATGTGAGATTTGCGAGATTTCGAAGATCGAGCGGCGGCAGGCAGTTCGGCTGGCGGTCGGGATATGTCAGGGCGTATTGGATCGCATGTTTCATATCCGTGACACCCATTTGCGCGATCACGGAACCATCGACCATCTCGACCATCGAATGGACTACCGATTGCGGATGGACGATCACCGATATTTGATCGGCATCAAACCCGAAAAGCCAACGCGCTTCGATGACCTCGAGTCCCTTGTTCATCAGGGTGGCCGAATCGATCGTGATCTTTTCGCCCATTTTCCAGTTAGGGTGTGCGAGTGCCTGCTCGACGGTGGCGTCTTCGATCTCTTCCCTGGTTTTCGTTCGGAACGGGCCACCCGAGGCGGTCAGGATCAGACGTTTTACCTCGCTTCTGCGCTCGCCGCGGAGGCACTGGTGAATGGCGTTGTGCTCGCTGTCGACGGGCAATATTTCCGCACCGTATTTCTCCGCCGCCGCAGTCATTAATTCGCCGGCCATCACCAGCGTTTCCTTGTTCGCGAGCGCGATCCGCTTGCCTGCCTCGATCGCACGCAAGGTGGGAACGAAACCCACTGCGCCCACGGTGGCCGAAACAACGCATTCCGCTTCCGGATGTGTTGCGACATTGATCAGGCCTTTTGAATTCAGCTCTATGGCCGGTTTGGCGGCTTTTAATCGGTGTAGTTCCTTTTCGAGCGACTGGGCGCAGGCCTCGTCGTCGCAGGAAACCATTTCGGGTTTAAATCTTGCGATCTGCTCCGCAAATACGGCCATATTTCGGCCCGCGGCCATGGCGACGACACGAATATTGCCCAAGTGTTCTACGACTTTTAGCGTGTTTTGGCCGATGGAGCCCGTGGAGCCAAGGATTGAGATCGCCTTCATAAACGAGCTTTTAGATTAACACAAACGCCCGCGGGCACGGTGATTGCAGGCTTACTGGTGCTCTCCAATGCCGTATTGAATCGGTGCGCCCGATTTGGCGGGCGAAAAACGACAAAAGGAGAAAGTTATGAAAAAGCTATTACTTTTATCAGCAATCCTGGGATCGATCACGATGCTGCCGTCGACGTCGACCGCGGCGGTTGGATCACATGCAGTTAGAGAACAAGTTGTTTTGGTGGCTGCCAATCAGCCGCGGCGTTGGCGCCGTGGGAGCCGGACGGTGATCAGAACACGTATCGTGTACAGATTCGGCCGACGTTATCGCGAGACGATTCGTGTTACGTACCGAGGCAATCGGATCATTAGAACTCAGATCATCCGCCGGGTCCTTCTGCCGAGACGTGTTTACAGAAACTACTAGAAACGTTCACGGGCGGGCTAGTCGAACAGCCCGCCTCATTTCTTTACTTTCTTCGAAAACTCTAACGGCGCTTCCAGCCGGTCCGTCTTTACCTGGCCCGCTGCCTGTTTTTCTTCTAAAAATCTATTGAATTCAGCCGACTTGTTTCTCGGAACGCTGAGCGTTTTCCAATCCGAAGATCTGAGGTGCTTCGCGAGAAAAACGATCTGCCCGACGTGATAACTGTAATGCGTCAATTGTCGGTTGATCGCTTCGACGACGGTGTGCGGCTCACCGCGGATCATGATCGTTGTTGAAAAGTCTTCAGGTGTGAGCGGTCCGATATTATTAAATAGCGTCTGCCAGCCGGACTCCCAAAACTGCATCAGCGCCTCGCGCGCGTCGCCGATCATCTCGAATTCGGTATCGCGGTTTCGGTCCGGCTTTTCGCCGTCCGTCGTCAAAAAATCGCGCCAGCGGGAATGCAGATTTCCTGCAATGTGCTTCACAATGATAGCGATCGAATTCGATTCCGCGTCAATCGTTTGAAAGAACTCGTCGTCCGACACCTGCTCCATCGCGCGCTCGGCCATCCTCTTGTAATTGCGGAAAGACTGTATGGCGTCAGCTTTATAGTTATCGATGAACATTGATTGCTTTAATTGCACTAAGTGCGGTTCAAGGCGGAACTGCTTGCATAAGCAAGTGGCGAAATCTGGATTAAAAGTTCATGTCACCCGCTTACGCTGGCGGTTCTGCCTGCAAAGCTCGCCGCTTCATTTGAGCTTTGCAGCGACTAGATTTCTAGCGATAGTCTTTTGTTCGCCTGTCGCCATATTTTTTAGTGTCACGTTTCCATCGGCAAGTTCGCTCTCGCCGAGGACGCAGACGAATGGCACCTTGATCGAATCGGCATATTTGATCTGTTTGCCAAGCTTGTCGAGTTCGGGGTAGAGGGTAACGCGAATGCCGGCGTCGCGGAGCTCGTTCGCAAATTTCAGCGATTCGCTAATTGTTTCTTCGCTCCAGATCGTCACCAGCACATCGGCTGGTGTCGATTCCGCGATCTCGGGCGGGAACATCCCGCGCTCCTCCATCACAACGAGCATGCGCTCCAATCCGAGCGAGAAACCGCACGCCGGGATCTGCTCCTTTCCGAACATTCCGATCAAACCGTCATAACGCCCACCGCCGCCGAGCGATCCCGCGAGGTCAGGTACGTTTATTTCCATGATCGCGCCGGTGTAATAGGAAAGCCCACGCGCAAGGCTCGGATCGATAACGATCGGAGCTTTCGAAGCGAACTTCAAGATCTGTCCAAGCTTCGAGAGAGTCTCGTTGCTAACGATATTTATTAAGTTGCTGACGATCGTGCGATTTATGTCGCCTTCCTGATCGAGGATCTCGCCGGTCTTTGCGAAGATCTCAGTAAGCATCGTCGAAGACTTTTCCGAGATACCGCGGTCCGCAAGTTCTTTTGCAACGCCTGCCGGCCCGATCTTGTCCATTTTGTCGATGGCGACGAGCGCAATTGAATGCATTTCATCAGCTACACCTGCGGTGTCGAGAATGTCGGTCAAGACCTGCCGATCGTTTATGCGAATAGTGAAATCATTAAAACCCAGCCGGTTCAAAATTCTGCTGACAGCCGTGAGTATTTCGGCTTCGACGATCATGGAATCCGAGCCTATTGCATCGACATCGCATTGGTAAAACTCGCGAAAGCGGCCCCGAGCCGGGCGGTCCGCGCGCCAGACGGGTTGAATCTGGTAGCGTTTGAAAAACTTCGGGAGTTCGTTTCGGTTATCAGCAACGACACGGGCGAGAGGAACGGTAAGGTCATAGCGCAACGCAAGGTCGGTCAGTTCGTTCAGAGTGCGCGATTCATCGCGTTCTGACAGGCTAAAGCCTGCACTCTGAACCAATTTTTCGCCTCGCTTTAAGATCTTAAAAATGAGCTGGTTTCCTTCCTCGCCGTATTTGCCCATCAAGGTTTCGAGGTTTTCGACCGCGGGCGTTTCGAGCGGCTCGAAGCCGTACGATTCGTACACTTCCTTTATCACGCCGATCACGTATTCGCGTTTTCGGATGTCCGCGGGAAGAAAATCACGCATGCCGCGTGCTGGATTTGTGGAAACCATAAGGTGGAATTTTACCGCAGAGTCTATGTTCTAGACAGGAGACGCGAGACTTGAGACAGGAGAGATCCGGGAACCTCGTCTCTTGTCTCTAGTCTCCCGTCTCTCGTTTGTAACGTTCTTTTAGTTCGGTGTAATTTCGCCAGGATCGGTCGAGGTGGGCTACTTCGTCGTCGGTGAGTTCCCGTTTCACTCTCGCAGGTGCCCCCATTACCAACGAACGTGGCGGTATCTGCGTTCCCGGGGTGAGCAAACTTCCAGCGGCTACCAGCGATTGTGCTCCGATGCGAACGCCATCGAGCAGGATCGAGCCGATGCCGATCAGGCATTGTCGCTCGACATGGCAGCCGTGAAGTGTCACCCGATGGCCGACGGTGATCTCTTCTTCCAAAACGGTCGGGTGCGTTTTCGAGCTCACGTGGATCATCGTCATGTCCTGGATGTTCGTTCGCGCACCGATGCGGATGTAGTTCACGTCGCCGCGAATAACGGACCCGAACCAGACGCTTGCGTCCTCGCCGATCTCTACATCGCCGATGATGATCGCCGATTCAGCGACGAATACGGATTCGTGGATGACCGGCGATATGTTCGCAAAGGGTCTGATCATCAATTTGGATAGGTTGCTCTTACCGACATGCTGGCTTCTGCACTGAAGTTTTGCGGGGGCAGGCCTTTTCCTAACTGTGACTTCCTATCTCGAATAGTTTTTAGTTTTCTTTACGAAGCTTTGTAATGGAAATAGTTCAAGGTGAACAATGACAGTCGGGAAGGGACTGCCCTCCGCCTACTCCAGCTTTCGTTTCAATGTTCGGTAAACGGTTTCAAGTTCCCTGATTTTCAATAGTTTCGCGGCTATGAGAAACGTGGTGCCCGCGAGAGCGATCGGAACAAACGCTTCAATAAGTCGGACTGTTAATACCTTATCGCTGAAATAATCCAACAGTGTCCTATATGAAAGATAAGCGACCGCCGACATTGCCGCGGATGCGGCCAGGATCTTTAGGAAAGTTGAGAGAATATCCCGGCCGTTAAGGCCGTCGATTCGGCGCCGCATAAAGTATACAAGTGCCGCGAAATTAACCGTCGCGACGATCGACGTCGCAAGAGCGACGCCGGCGTGGCCGTACCCGTTCGGCCTTTCGGGCGAAACACCAACATTAGACAAAAGCTGCATAAGTCCGAAACTGGATGGGACGTGAATCAATATCGACACGAGGCTGATGTACATCGGTGTCCGAGCGTCGTCGAGCGCGTAAAATGCCGGCGACAATACTTTGATCGCGGCATATCCCGCGAGCCCGATCGCGTACGCCGCTAACGCCCAAGCGGTCATGTTTGTGTCGGACGCATCGAATTCGCCCCGCTGATAGATCAGGCTAATGATCGGTGTTCCTAGCACGACCAAACCGCACGCCGAAGGCACAGCAAGCAGAAAAACGAGCTTGACCGCATCGGAAAGCGTGGAGCGGAATTTTCCGATGTTTTCTTCCGATGCGAGCCGCGACAACGTCGGAATGGCCGCTGTGCCGATCGCAACGCCGAATACACCGATCGGGAATTGCATTAGCCGGAACGCGTAACTAAGCCACGAAGCCCCGCCCTCGATCCCGGATGCAACGATCGTATCGACGAAAACCTTGACCTGTATCGCCCCGGTCCCGATGATCGCGGGACCCATTAGGCGCATCACACGCCTCACGCCGGGGTCGGTGAAACTCACAGCTAGCGAAAACCGGAAGCCGACCTTCAGCAG
>JAICPV010000575.1 GCA_025929655.1 Pyrinomonadaceae bacterium | reverse complement strand
GTGAGGCCGGCGAACTCTTCCCGAACATCGACTACTTTCTCATCGGCATAGGCGCCTACGAGCCGCGTTGGTTCATGGAGCCGAACCATAACAACCCGTCCGACGTTATGAAGGCTTTCATCGATTCGGGCGCGAGGTATCTGGTACCCATGCACTACGGAACGTTCGATCTGTCGGACGAGCCGCCGGGCGAACCGCTTCGTCTGTTGACGGATGAGGCTTCGAAGAGCGGAGTGCTCGATCGTGTGAAGCCACTGGCGATCAACGGCGTGGAGCTGATTCCGTGAGAAACTGGTCGCTGACCACTGACAACCGACCGCTCTTTCCCGCATAATATCTCCGACAATCCTTCATGCTCAACGGAAAAAAGATCGTGGTCGTGATGCCGTCGTACAACGCGGCCCTGACGCTCGCGCGGACCGTCGAGGAGGTGCCGCGCGATATAGTCGACGAGATACTCCTGGTCGATGACGCGAGCTCGGATGCAACCGTCGAGCGGGCAAACGCGCTCGGTCTGACGGTCTTCGTTCACGAGAAGAATTTCGGCTACGGGCGGAATCAGAAAACGTGCTACCGCGAAGCGCTGCGGCACGGGGCCGACATCGTCGTGATGGTGCACCCCGACTATCAGTACTCGCCGAGCCTGATCGTTCCGATGGCGGGGATGATAGCGTACGGCGAATACGATGTCGTGATCGGCTCGCGAATTCTTGGCAAGGGCGCACTCGAGGGCGGAATGCCGCTTTACAAGTACGTCGCAAACCGGTTTCTGACGCTCTTTCAGAATATCCTGCTCGGCTTTAAGCTGTCGGAATATCACACCGGCTTTCGCGCTTTTCGCCGCGAGGTTCTCGAGGCTCTGCCGCTCAACGAGAATTCCGACGGGGTTGTTTTCGACAATCAGATGCTCGCGCAGGTCGTGCATTTCGGATTCCGGGTCGGTGAGATCTCGACGCCAACACGCTATTTTGCCGAAGCCTCGTCGATCAATTTTTCACGCAGTGTCAGATACGGGCTCGGCGTCCTTGCGACATCTCTCCAATTCAGGCTCCACCGCATGAAGCTGATCAGGTCCCGGATCTTCCGGCTCCGCGGGCAGAAGCTGATCTCGAATTATTACAAAGAGATCGAGGCAGGAACGGTCGGCGAGGACCGAGGTTAGCATCGCTTTTTAATGGAACCGACGGAGAAACCCGGCCCGAGCGAGCCGGCGCCGCTAAACAAGTACAGTTCTCTTGACGAATGGGCCGAGCCGATTGTCTTTGCCGGTCTGGCACTTGCGTGCATTTTTATCTACGGCCAGACGATCGGATTCGACTTTATCAACCTCGACGACCATTCTTATGTGTACCAGAACGAAGCGGTCCTCAGCGGCATTAATAGCCAGTCAATCGCGTGGGCGTTCACTGCGTTTCATTCCTCCAACTGGCATCCGCTGACCTGGCTCTCGCACGCACTCGACGTACAACTGTTCGGCCTGAACGCGGGTGCCCATCACGCGGTGAACGTGGTTCTGCATCTCGCGAACGCATGTCTCGCCTTTGTGGTCTTCAGGTCCTATACCGGTGCGATTTGGAAAAGCGCGATCGTGGCACTGTTGTTCGCGGTCCATCCGGCCCACGTCGAGT
>JAICPV010000329.1 GCA_025929655.1 Pyrinomonadaceae bacterium | reverse complement strand
GAAAATGGCTCTGCCGCTCAGCCAGAGAGCTAATATCGATCGACTGCGATGCTAAGCGTGCTGCGAGATCCCGATGTGTGATCACGCCGCCGAGGTCGTGCAGGTTGTAGCGGATCTTCGGCGCGGCGCTCGACTGTCGGCCGATCGTGAAAATGAGCTCGCCCTCGTCGTTCGTTTCTATGATGTAATCCAGCGCGTTGTATTGGAATATCATCGGCGGCGTCTCGCGTCCGAAGAGATGCTGCGAGAGCGCAGGGTCTTCCATGCAGCGCCGGCGGAGGTTTATTGTCAACTCGGTCTCGACGCCGATATTTATCTCGAGATCCGATGCACCGTAGGAGGAGATCACCGTGCGGAAATATCGCAAAAGATGAGTCCTCAGCGGTTCCGACATTCCTTCGCCCCCGACGATCAAGTCCATCTCGTACTTGCCGAGGTCGATCCTAGTTTCGTCGACGAACGATTTGATGAACGGCGGGTACCCGAAAACCAGATAGCGGTACCCGGTGCCGAACGTCTCCAAAGTATTTTCCAGCTTCGCTCGATCGGGACCGATCGATTTGAGTATCCCCACGTCCACCAGCGACATCGACACGTTCATCCCGGTCGCCCACGGGCCCAGCGCAAAGCAATTGAGCAGGATGCAGCCGCTGTCCCGGTAGATCAATTGGTAATTGAGCTGGAGGATGCGTTTTACGTCCTCGCGTTCCTCGGCGCTCCGCACCCAATTGTTGGGAACGCCGGATGAACCGGACGACTCGTCGATAACGACGCCGGCCGCCGGCAGCCGCCCGTCGTAGCAGCGGTCGGTGATGTTGTATTTCTTTACGTAATTCGCTTTCGTCATCACCGGCACCGTCGACAACTTCCAGCGGCCGTTGTCGCGGTAGCCCTGATCGGCGATGAAATCGCGGTAAGCGGGGCAGCGGCTTCGTGCCTTCATGAAGGCGGCCCGAGCACGCATCATGCCGACGCGTGCCAGAAAGGGCTGGAGCGGGCCGGCGCTTAGGACCATGTACGCCCGCCGGTCCAGGCTGATGATCCGGCGCACGAACCAGAGAGGCCAAAGGGCGGAATGAACCAGAAAGCTGCTTATCATAGGAGTACCTCCTCGACCGAGCGGCGGAAGCTCATCGGCGGCTCCGTCGAATAGCCGATCTTGAAGATCAGCCAGATGTCCGGAACACCCGTTTCCCGTTCGCACCATTCGGCGGCGGCATGATTGGTAACGAGGTTCCCGTACGGATGAATGTAGAGATCGTGACGCGCAAGTTCGAGCCAGAAACGCATCAGGAACCGTCCCGTTTGGAAGGCATCTTCCGGCTTCCAAAAGGCGCCGGCGAGCATCCCGATCGTCGGTACCGTCCCGAGCTGCCGGCGGTATATGCGTTTGAGCAGGGGCCGCATGACGGGGAACTTCAGCAGCTGCGGGGCGCGGGCGACCAGCCAGAACGCCGTCCGCGAGGTGTTCATGCACCGATAGTCAAGCCCGTCACGGGTCGAGCGCGCCTGCCGGTCGGTGAACCGAAACCATTCCACGATCTCGTCGTGGTATCCGGAAGCGTTAAGGTCTTCGAACAGAGCGTCCGTATTTGCCGCAAGGATACGCTCGATCGCCGCCGCGTCTGTGATCTGTTCGTACTTTTGCCCCCATTCTGCGGCGAGTGCGGACAGTGCCCGCACGGCCTCGACCGGCACGCCCCGCGGCAGCAGCGATATCCGCGACGTCCGCCGTGTCATGAAAAGCTCATCCGCGTACGGCGACGGTGCCGCACCGTTAGGGGAAAGACGGAGGCGTGCGAATTGGAGCACATCTTCGCCGACCTTATCGAGGGCCTCGGACGTGAACTGCGAAAGCTCGCGGCAGAGCTCGTGGCTGAGGCTCAGCGACCTGTTCGCCGCGAGAATGCCCAGCGCCTCGATGAAAAGCCCCATCGTCAGGATGATGAAGCTCCCGGTCACGTCCTCTTTCGGAAGCGTGCGGCGTTTTTCAATGAAAAGGCCGGCTTCCGAATCCGAGTGTATCTTCACTCGCCACGGCTGCACGTTATGCGGCGACGGCGCGTGTATCGCGGTTTCGAGAAGTGATTCCCACATACCGGAGGTCGAGGTGTTTGTTTGAGTGCGATGAAGTTGCGAAGGTGCCGCGCGGGCCTATTCTAATTTATCACAAAGCCGCTACGGTCGGCGATAAATTCCCAAGACCTGCCGTTCTTTTCGCAATATCGCGAAAACCTTCAACCCGCAAAGGCCGTACTAACGGCGATATGACCAGTCGAAGAGAATTCATCCGGCAGGCTGCTGCATTCGGCGCGACACTGGCATGGGGCAGCAAGATCGCGCAAGCTTCCTCGATTGCATGGCAAGAGCGGCGCGACCTTTTCCCGCAAGGCGTGGCCTCGGGTGATCCGGGGCCCAACAGCGTCATTTTGTGGACGCGCCGCTCGCCGTTGGAGAAAGCGGCTTCGAAACTTACCGTCGAGATCGCCGAGGACGCGGGATTTCGGCGTGTCGTCGGAAAGAGTGTGAACCCTGTCTCTGCTGATACGGATTGGACGTGCCGGGTGCTCGCGGGCGGGCTCAAGCCGCGAACCGTCTACTGGTATCGCTTTACCGATGAACACGGATTCGGCAGCCGTGTTGGACGCACGATAACCGCTCCAGCGGACAAAGACGCGTCGCCCGTAAATTTCGCTTTCGTCAGTTGCCAGAGCGTCAACGAAGGGAAGCTGAACGGTTATCGCCGGATGATCTTCGAAGACGAACGCGTCCCGGCAGCGGAACAGCTTGGGTTCGTGCTGCATCTCGGCGATTTCATCTACGAGGTCGTTCAATATCCCGAAGAGGGAGCGAAGCGATACGACCGGACCATTTACGAGGTCTGCCGGATCCCCGACGCGGGCAAGACCGGCAACCTCTACTGGCCGCAAACCGTTGACGGCTATCGCGCCGTATGGAAGGGCTATCTCGCTGATCCCGACCTGCAGGATGCCCGCGCACGCTGGCCGTTCGTCTGCATGTGGGACAATCACGAATTCTCGTGGCAGGGCCGGCAAAGCATTCTCCAGCAGGGCGGTCCGCCGCAGCCCGGCCAGACCGTAAAGGTGGCCGCCAACCAGGCCTGGTTCGAATACATCCCGGCTCGCGTAAAGCCACCGAGCGGCTCGCTTGCCGAATTCGGGAAGGTCGCGGTCAAGAACGTCAAGATCGACAAGTGGGACGAGAACGGCCTCGGTATCGAGCCGAACAATCTGGCCGCGATCCGCAGCCTGATCGCTTATCGCGCGTTCCGCTACGGAAAGCACCTCGATCTGCTTATTACCGACCAGCGCAGCTTCTGCGGCGAGGACCCGAGCGATGCCGAGGAGGTCGGTAAGATCTACGATCCGTCATTCCGGGGCTACTTTTCCGAGGAAGCGATGATCGCGCTCGATGCTGGCAAAGCGCATGACGGCGGAAAACCCCCGGCCGAACTTCAATTCCGGGATGTTCGTATTCCGAATCCGAGCAAAGAGAAGCAGCCGCGGACCATTCTCGGTGCCGACCAGAAGGCATGGTTCAAGGACCAATTGCGACGATCAAAAGCGACGTGGAAGATCTGGGGCAATTCGTACGGCACCCTCGACAATCGCGTGGACCTGCAAAACCTTCCTGCGGGAATTGTGAAGAATCCCTGGCCGGCGGACACCTACGGGATGGCCGGCAGCAATGATTTTGGTGCGGCTTACGCGGAGCGCAAGGAG
>JAICPV010000531.1 GCA_025929655.1 Pyrinomonadaceae bacterium | reverse complement strand
GTCGAACCTTCATGGAGAGAGTCCTCCAGACTGTAAAAAAATGATCGGATATTAGGTCTCGCAGAACTTTACCATCGAAATGGACAACAATCCAAAAAAGCGAACGCGTTTTTCAATCCATCAAACCTAATTGACCGAAACAACGTTTGCATGGCGGGCGACGATCTGCCAACTCGGACCGGTTCTCATCCAGACGTTTGTGAACCGCCGTTTCACCGTGTCGCCCGGCCTGCCCGAGGCATCTTTTACCACCACGGTCTCGTTACCCATCGTTACGGCCGTGGTCCCGAAAACCTGCACCGACTCGACCGCGCGTTCAAGCGAATAGTAGTGGATCAGCCCGGTCCGCATCGCATCGATGATGCCGGAATAGCCGCGGGTGAGCGTTCCTCGCGGATCGTTCGTCACGGAATCTGCGGTAAAAAATCGTGTAATCGCAGCTTCGTTCTTTTCGAGGATCGCTTTAGCCGCTTCTTTTTCGAGCCCGCGTATTTCCTTTTCGATCGGTTCTACGGTATCGGGTTGTGAATCTCCCGTCGGTGCAAAACTCGACGCTATCACTTCCCATTTCCCGCCCCTGCGATTCAAGGTATCGAGAAAATTGAACGAACGGTTTTTCGCCGGATCGTTGGTCAGGAAGCTGACCGTACCGATGATCCGCACCTTCATTGCTCCGTCCGGCACTTGCACGTTCAGGAGCTGCTTGGTCAGCGTTTCGCGCTGTTCGGCCTGGTCTGGTGTTGAATGACGCACGTTTTGTTTCCCTCCGATCGAACGTTCCACCCAACGGCCGTCTCCGTTCAAATTTGCCGTAAGCCATTCGGTTTCAAAACGTGTAAGGTTGCGAGCGGTCTGTTCAACCGTTTGCCCGCTTGCCGCGAAAGCCGCCCAGATAGAGATCGTTATCAAAACAAAAACGTATTTCAATGTTTTCCGATTCATAATTCTTATACTTACCGATCGGCGCTGATTCGGCGATCGCACCGCACGAATGTCACTGTCGCACAAGCCGGGCCGAAACAAAACAGTGAATTTTGAGAGATGTGAGGTTCGGGCGGACGGATGGATCTAACAGTCAGCCCGGGGCGCATCGAAAGGGCAATGCAGGACTTGCGTCGGCGACGGTCTCGATGCAGCCGTCAACGGAGGTGACAACCGCAATGTCAAAGCTGTCCGCCTGCGCCTTCAAAGGGAGTATCAAATTCTTTCAGGTCGCTCTGAAAACGGTGCGTTTTAGAGCAAAAATGGTCCGGTTTACGGAGAAAATGATGCGGCTTAAACGTTCACACATGTACCGCGCTTCAAAAATTGACCGTCGCCGGCTTTCCCGAGGTGCTCGCCGTTCTCGATGATGACGCGGCCGCGTGAGAGTACGGTCTCGACTTTGCCTTTTACTTTCCAGCCCTCGTACGACGAATAATCGACATTCATATGCTCGTTTTCGACGCCGAAAGTGTGCTCTTTTTCCGGATCGAAGATCACAATATCCGCATCAGAACCGACCGCGATCGTTCCCTTCTTTGGAAACAGGCCGAACATCTTGGCTGCCGCCGTTGACGTGAGCTCAACGAACCGATTGAGGGAAATTCTGTTTTCAACGACGCCGCCGTTGTAGATCAGCGACATCCGGTTTTCGACGCCCGGTGCACCGTTCGGGATCTTTGAAAAGTCATCTTTGCCGAGCTCTTTCTGTTCCTTCATGCAAAACGGGCAATGATCTGTGGAGATCACCTGCAGGTCGTCCATTTTCAGGCCTTTCCACAGCTCGGCGTGGTTGTGCTTTTCACGCAACGGCGGAGTCATGACGAATTTAGCGCCTTCGAAATCATCGCCGTAATCTTCGATCGAATGGAATAGATACTGCGGGCAGGTTTCGGCAAATGCCGGGATGCCGCGATCCCTCGCTTCCCTGACCTTGTTCAAGGCGTCGGCGCAACTGAGATGCACGATGTAAACCGGCGACTCCGCCATTTCCGCGATCGCGATCGCGCGATGCACGCCTTCAGCTTCCGCGACAGTTGGTC
>JAICPV010000406.1 GCA_025929655.1 Pyrinomonadaceae bacterium | reverse complement strand
TTTTACGTGGCCGCAAGTCGCAATAACTCACCACACAACACTTTTCTGAGTTTAGACGCTTTGCCTGCAGTTCGTCAATCAGCAAACGTCACCAGATCGCATCGACACGGAGCTCGAACCGTGGCAAAACGTCCTCGCCTGAAAGGCTGACGGGCTCATCCAGCACTTCAACGTCGGCACCCGCGCGGTAAACGTAAACTCGCCGCCCCATCGGGTCGATCAGCCATGCGAGCCTTACACCGTTCGCGATATACTCTTTCATTTTCGCCTGTGTGTCCTGCAGGTTATCCGTCGGCGATAGCAATTCAATAACAAAGTCAGGGACCACACGGGAAAATTTGCGCCGCTCCGAAGGGCTCACTTGCTCCCATTTTTCCTTCGTCATCCAGGATACATCAGGCGAGCGCTTCGCACCGTTCGGCAGTGTGAAAAGCGTCGAAGAGTCGAATACGATTCACCGTCCCATCCTGTTTTGACCACTTCACCATTTCGAAATTTAGTTCACTGTTTCTCCAACCCGATTCAGGGCTTGTTGGCGGCACAATACTGAGCTCTCCTTGCGAGGACATTTCAAATTTCAGATCGCGGTTATTCCTGCACAATTCCTCGAACTGTTCGTCGGTCAGCCGCGCAGAATGAAAATCAAGCCAGAAAGGCTCCGTCGGAATATAAGACCTGGTCGGAGTTGTCGTCTGAAGATCGGCCGCCATTTAATTACCCCACGGCGATTTTAGCGGAAACACGGCGCAAAGCAAACACCAATCGATCTCGAAAGACTGCACAGCTTATCCCCGATTTCGAAGATAATCGAACGCCATCGACGCGATATCGTCCATCGAGCTGCCATCGTTGTCGCGATCGAGAAATCCTCCGCCTGCCGCCGCACCACTCGAACGGCCCTGTTGTCCGCCGAGAATACCGCCGAGAAGATCGCCGATCCCACCTGCACCGACATTCTGTTCCTGCTTTTGACGCCCAAGATACGCCATCACGATCGGGGCCAGCATCATAAGGATCTGCGCGACCTGGCCGACCGGTAGCCCCGATTTCTGGCTTGCTTCCTGAGCCACCGGGCCTTGATCGCGACCAAGAATGTGATCCAGGATGCCGCCTGCGTCGGCCTGCTTCGGCGTCGGCGTGGATTGGTCGAAGATCATCGGTCCCAACGCGCCCAGATTGTCCAGTATGCTCGCGTGATCGTCCCGTTCGAGAGCATGATCCAAATTCTCCGCGCCTTGCGGCGTCGAAGCGTTGTTCGCGAGGCTGCCGAGTATCGAAGGCAAAGCTGCCTGAATAGCCGAATTCACCATCGACGGCTCGGCGCCGACCTGCTGGCTGATCTGGTCCACGGCTTCGCTGCCCTGCTGTTGGCCCAAAAGGTCCTGCAGTGAAAACATATCTGTTCCTCCTTGTTGCTGAACTGAAAGCTGTAGCAAGATGGTAACAGTCGACACTCGTTAATTCCAATTTATTATTTTTTCTCGAACCCTTCCTGATGTTCCGAAAACTCCCGCTGCTAATAGTTTCAACCTGCGCCGCTGCAGCAGTATTCGCATCGTGCTCCCAACGGGAACCAACGCGGCTTGAAACCGTATCGACATTTGCCGAAATGCCGGGTGAATTCAGCGAGCCTTTCGGCATCGCGGTGAAAGGTGATGACACGTATATTTCCGACGGTCAAAATGGAAAGATCCTTAAGATCGCAGGGGATGGAACCGTTTCCGATTTCGCATCCGGTTTCGAAACACCTTCGGCAATCGCTTTTGCGAAGAACGGCGATCTGATCGTCGCCGACACCGGATCGCATTCAATCAAATCTGTGAACGCGGCAGGCGAAATTAGAACCCTCTCGGGAGCGGGTAACCGGTCTGGAAATACGTTTGGCCCGAACGATTCTTCACAATTCAACGGCCCGACCGGCATTGCGATCCGATCGGATGGACAGATATTGGTGAGCGATACGTATAACGATCGGATACGAATAATCGGAACGACCGAGCCTTTCACCTTAGCAGGCACTACACGAGGATTTCGGGACGGCTACGCTGACGCTCAATTCGACACTCCTTTGTGTATTGCTCTTTGGAAGGGCAAAGTCCTCGTCGCGGACGCCGGCAATCGACGTATTCGCGTGATCGAACCTGACGGCCAAGTTTGGACTCTTGCGGGCAATGGCGAAGAGGCATTAAGGGATGGCCCGCTTCTTGACGCGAGCTTTGTTCGTCCGACCGCGATCGCCGTCAACGATCGCGATGAGATATTCATCGCCGACGGTAATGCGCTCCGTGTGATCAACGGCCGGGGCGTTTTCCCGTATGTTGTCACCCTTTCAGGAGGCGGCCGCGGGTTTGCGAATGGAAATGTGAGGCATGCGAAATTCAACCGGCCGTCAGGCATTGCATTCAACTCGACCGGAGAGTTGCTGATCGCCGACTCGGAAAACGGTCTGATCCGAAAGATCGGCAGCGAATCGAATGTTCGAAAAAACGAACGGTCTCATCCAGGACATTTATCGGCTGATGAATTTAAACAATTGCAGCCGCCGCGTTGGCCGTTCGATCCGCCGGATGCGCCTCGCGATATCGCTGGCACGCTCGGCGAGCTTCGCGGAACGGTAGGTTCCTACGTGCCGCTTCGATTTCACAACGGCCTTGATATCGCCGGGGCGTACGGCGAAGTTGCGAGATTTATTCGTTCGGAAAAAGTGCTCGACCCGATCTCCGCGGAAAACTTCGGAACGCTCCGCGAATTGGTACGACTTCCGCAGATCGGCTACATACATATTCGCCTTGGCCGCGATCAGCATGATCGTATGTTTGCGAATTGGAAATTTCTGCCGCAATTGGACGGAAACGGCACGCTTGTCGATATCCGCGTTCGCCGCGGAACGAAATTCGATGACGGCGAACCGGTGGGCACGCTCAACGCGATGAACCATGTCCATCTGATCGCCGGCCCGAGCGGCGGTGAGATTAACGCCCTGGCCGCACTTGAACTTCCGGGCGTTTCCGAT
>JAICPV010000001.1 GCA_025929655.1 Pyrinomonadaceae bacterium | reverse complement strand
TTCGTGCGGGCTTCTGCATTAAGCGGTTGCGTGCTTCACCCTGTAATACACATAAACGCAGCCGCTTTTCATCGCTTTGCATTCGAGGAGTTCGAGGTCGATCTGTCGCGACATTCTGTGAAATGCCGGAACGCCGCTGCCGAGAAGGACCGGATGAATATTAAAGCCGACCTCATCGATGACGCCCGCTTCAAAGAGCGACTGCGCGAGTTCGCCGCCGCCCATCACCATGATGTCTTTGCCCGTCTCGCGTTTCATCTCCCGCACGAACTCGCCCGCATCAGTGTTTATGAATTCAGCTCCGTGCCGCTCGCCCGGCTCGAGTGTTCGTGAGAATACGACCGCCCGCATTCCCTTGCTCATCTCACGCGCTTTTTCCAGTTCTTCTTCGGAAAAGTTCTTTATCGATGCGTCCCAGGTTTTTCTCCCCATCACCATCGCATCGAACCGCGGCCACATGTCTTTCATGAGCTCCATCGCCTCGGCGTCCTGGATCAGCCAATCCACAGCACCGTCCTCGCGTGCCAGATAAAGGTCGAGGCTTGTTGCTCCGCCGTATATCACTTTTCGCATAATTTCGCCTCCATTACTTCGAATTGTAGTTCGAAACGATGAAACTGGTCTTGGCGTTTTTTGATATCGATCTATGCGCTCTTTCCCAGCATTGTTCGGCATGCGGCGGGTGAGGTCGCGGTTTGCTTTTTGAATTGTTTGTAGAACCGGCTGAGGTCGTTGTAACCGACCTCGTGCGAGATATCGATTATCTCCTCACCGAGCGACAGGCGAAATGTGGCGTCGGAAGCCCTCAGTTGATGCAGGTATCCGCTCGGCGACGTCTGGAAGTCGCGCTTGAACTGACGCGAAAGATGAGCGTGCGACACTTTCAGCCGTTCGGCGATCTTTGAGATCGATGGATAAACCGCGTAGTTTTCATCTATCAGCCTTTTGGCGCGAATGGATAGGAAAGAAGGGTTCGTGTTTATTTCGATGTTTCGCAGGTTTCCGGCGGAGCCGAGAACATCAACCGCCTGGGCTGCCGAAACAAATGCCCGGTCATAGTCAGTTTCGAAAATGACCGGTTTTGCCGGCAGGCCGTCGATTGCCTCGACCTTTCCGACGCCACGGACTTTACCGCGAAAGTCCTTTACATAGGAGCTGACAACCGTGAACGAAGGGTAATATGCCCCAAACCTATTCCCTTCGGGCCTCACGGGAACACCATCGCTGAGGAAATAGTATTCGCCGCTTATTATCTCGACGATCTCCAGCAGCCAGCCTGCGCTAAAAACGAACGGCGAAACGCCCTCGTTCGGGATCGAAACTTCATCATCGATCGTATAGGACCCGTCAGCTAAGATCTGCATCAACTAAATTGTAATACCGGAACGCGTCTAAATGGCGACGTGTCGCTCACAGAAAACTGAATTGAAATGTGAAGGCGGCGTAGGGGTGCCAATCCTTCCGGACCGGGTCCTATCGGCCCCACTTTAGCTTGTTTCTCAATACATCGAAGTAGTTCCGGTTTGGCGGCTGGAGGAGATTCAACGTCGTTTCGCTTTTACGAATGCGAACAGTGTCGCCTCCGTTCATCGAAAAGCCCGTCTGGCCGTCCAGCGTTAGAATGACCCCTTCATGGCCGTCGATCAGTTTGAGCTCGATCTCAGCGCGGTCGGGCACGACGATCGGGCGGTTTGTGAGCGTGAACGGGCATATCGGCGTCAAAAGCACGGCGTTCATGGACGGGTACACGATCGGGCCGCCGGCCGAGAGATTGTAGGCCGTCGAACCGGTGGGCGTCGCGACGATAAGGCCGTCGGATCGAAACGAATTTACGAATTGGCCGTTAAGTGTAACTTCGATCTCGATGATGCGGGCGAGTGCGGCCTTGTTGATAACGACATCGTTCAAAACCCGGCCGGACCCTGCAATTTCATTCCCGCGTCGATGTTCGACGTCGAGCATCACGCGTTGATCGACCTCGTAATCACCCGCGAGTATCGATTCGATCGCAGAATACATCTCCTCGATCCGAAAATCCGTCAGATAACCGAGGCCGCCGTAATTGATCCCGAGCACCAGCACGTCACAGTCCGCGACCATTCGTGCGGTAGCGATCATCGTCCCGTCGCCGCCGAGCACGACGATCATGTCTGCATCGATCTTTTGTCGAGTTTCGTCGGTTTCCTTCCCGGTAAAAACGGGCTCGCCAGCCAGTTGGATGCCCCGAGCGCGCAGCCAATCGGAGAGCTGGAGGGCAGTGGCCTCAGCATCCTCGTTATTGGGTTTTACAACGATCCCGACAGACCTTATTCGCTTTTCGCTCATCTAAGGATCAAATCGCTTTGCGTTCTTTGCGGCTTGGCGTGAAACAAAGCTTTTTTTCATGCAAAGACGCCAGGATGGCAAAGAGGTCAATAATACGGCGTTTCGTTTGAATACAATCGGGTTTTTGTTAAAATCACAGTTTGCCCCAAAAGGCCGTTAACCCGCAATTAATAAAAGGTAACTGATGTTAAAGTTTATCACCCGTCTCGAAAGGACACGCAACTTCGTTCTTCTGGTGTTTGCCGTGCTGATGGTCGGCAGCTTGGTGTTTTTCTACGCCCCGACGCGCGGCGATCTAAACGTAAATCCGGTGAACAGCTCGGAAACCGCCGCCACCGTCTCGGGCGAAGTGATCACCGTGGGCGACATCGAGCGGCAGCGTGAGCAATTCAGCCAGTTTATGCAGGGACGGCCGTACCCGGCGAAGATGATCATCAACGGGATGATCGGCAGCAAGATCTCGCGTGTCGAGGCTAATCGGCTCGGCCTGACGGCATCGGACGCCGAGGTCGCGGCCGCGATCCGCGAACAGTTCAAGCCGGAAGACGGCAAACCCTTCGACCAGAAGCGGTACGAGCAGAGCATCGTCGAGCGTTTCGGCAACATCAAGGCGTTTGAGGAAAGCGTGCGTGACGACCTCAGCGCGAACAAGCTGCGTGCGTTCATCACGTCGGGCGTTACGGTTTCTGAAGAAGAAGTTCTCAAAGAGTATCAGCGGAAAAACAGCAAATTCGATCTCTCGTATGTGACCGTCAACGCGACGGACCTCGCCAAATCGATCACGCCGACCGACGATGAGCTGCGAGCGTATTACGAGCAGAACAAAGCAAGCTACCGCATCGACGTGCCTCAGAAAAAGATCCGCTACGTTTTCGTTAACACTTCGAAGATCGGCGAAAAGCTGAATATTCCGGAAGCCGACCTACGTGCCGAATACGACGCGCTTCCGCTCGAACGAAAAAAGGCCGGCGTAAACGGGCAAGAGATCGTCTTCCGCATCCCGAAGCCTGATCAGGAAGCCCAGGTCCTGCAAAAGGCGACAGAACTTGTAGCGAGGCTGCGGCAAAACGGGACGTCGGTTACCGAGGAAGCTTTTGCGGAAGCCGCAAAGGGGCAGTCCGAAAATCCTGCGACAGCGCAAACCGGCGGAAAGATCCCGGGAGTGGTCCGCGAGAACCAAGCTAAAAAGGACGACCCGTATCAGCAGCTTCTTACGATGCAGCCGGGCGAGATCACCGAGCCGATCAATTATCAGGGCCGCTATTTCGTGCTTCGCCGCGGCGAGGACGTGCCCAAGACATTCGAGGACGCGAAGAAGGAGATCGAGGTTTCTTTGCGAAATCGCCGCGCGTATGGCGCTGCGGCGGAATTGGCGCAGAAGGTTGTCGACTCGCTGAAGCAATCAAAGGACGTCCAGAAGACCGCCCAGGAATATGCCGCGCAGGCGAACATGAACGTTGCCGAGATGGTCCGCGAAACCGCATATATCAAACCCGGCGACACCGTAGACAAGATCGGTAATTCGCCGCAATTCGAGGAAGGTATCGCTCCCCTCCAAAACGTGAACGACGTCGGCGATAAAACGCCGATCCCCGACGGCTTCGCCATTCCGATGCTCGTCGACCAAAAAGGCCCGCGCGACGCGGATTTTGAAGAAGTAAAAGCACAGGTTACCGAACTTGTGAAAATTCAAAAGGCGCAGGCGCAGGTCGAAGAGATAGCAAAGGGGATCGCGTCGGGTGCTACTGATGCCGGTGGTTTGGGTGCGGCGGCAGCCTCAAAGGGGTTAACCGCAAAGGATTCGAAAGCATTCATACTCGGCTCACCGCTCGGCGAAGGGCCGACCGCGACAACCAACGACCAGCTAGAGGACGCGATCTACGCAATGAAGGAAGGCGATGTCACGAGAACACCTATCAAGGTCGGCGACAATTGGATGATCGTGGGGATGACGAAACGCGAGGACGCGAATATGGCCGAATTCGCTAAGGCGCGCGACACGCTGATGGAGCAAATGTTGAGTCAGAGACGCGGCGAGGTCTACAGCGAGTATCTCGCGTCGACACGTCAAAAGATGGAAGCAGACGGCAAGATCAAGATCTACAACGACGTGATCGCGAAACTCGATGAAGGGACAACTCCGGCTGACCCCTTTAGCGGGCTCCTGGATCAATAAACGGCGAAGAAAGAGTATTTTGAGCCACAGATGAACACAGATCTACACAGATAAGTATTGGTCCTAATCCGTGTGTATCCGTGTTGATCTGTGACTTATTCACCTCCAATCGCATTTACCACCAACCCAAAACTTTCCACCATACGGGTCCGATGAGAGACCAGATCACGATATTCAGTATCGAGGCGATCAGCCCGATCGTCCACCACCGTTTTTGTGTTACATAACCTAATCCGAAATAGACCGGGGCGGGTGTCGTGCCATAGTGCGTCAGGCCCGCGCTAAGATTGGCGAAATAAGTCAGAACTAATACGGTCAATCCGGCCGGTGCGCCGACCGCGACCGTAACCGCCAGAAAAGGAATGAACATCGCTGTAACGTGCGCGGTGATCGAGGCGAACGCGTAATGCGCGTAAAAGAAAACGAGTGCGAGGATCGCGAGGGCGACCGGCCACGACATTCCGCCCGTCAATGACGCTACCCCGCCCGCGAAAAGTTTCGGCAGTTCTGTCTCCCCCAGAGCAGTTGCCATCATCACGAGGCCGCCGTACCAGATGAAAACTTCCCAAGCGTGCGTTTCGTCGATCAGGTCGCGCCACTCAAGCACGCCGGAAACGAGCAGTGCGGAGATGCCGACGAGCGCGATCACCGTCGCGTCTATGCCATGCAGCCTTGCGGTTATCCAGAGGGCTACAACACAAATGAAAACTGCCAGTAAAAGCCTTTCGTGCCTGGACGGCGGGCCGAGTTTTTCCAGCTCTGCGTGAGCGAACGTGACGGCGTGCGGCGTCTCCTTGACCTCCGGCGGAAACAGCCGGTAGATCATCAGCGGGATCACAATTAGCGAAACAAGCGCTGGAACGATCGCGGAAACGAACCAGATCGAATAATTAAGATCGATGCCCGCGTGCTGCCGCGCGAATCCGGCGATGATCACATTCGACGCCTGGCCCGTGAGGAATGTCGCACACAAAATTACTTCGCTCTGGTAAAGCATCGACATCAGAAATGTGCCGAGCCGCCCTTCGGTACCGTCTTCCGGTCGCGAATCGTACGTTTCCGTAATGCTCCGTGCGATAGGCAGGATTATGCCGCCCGAACGCGCACCGGTTGACGGGATGAAGGACGCGAGAATGAAATCGGTGAAAACCAGCGAATATCCGAGCCCCAGAGTCTTGCGGCCGATCAGCCGTACGAAGATCAATGCAATGCGGTGACCGAGCCCGGTTTTTATCATCGCGCGTGAGATAAAGAACGCGGCGAGAACCAGCCAGACGTATTTATCCGCGTAACCGCTTAGCGCCTTTTCGATCGGGACAACGCGAAACAGCGCGAGAGCCACGACCCCGAGCAGCACCATCGCCGCTCCCGTCAGCGGCTGAACGATGGAACCAACGATCGTAGCAATAAAGATCGCCAGAAGCGCCCGGTGTTCGATCGGGGCGGCCGTCTCGGGAACCAATGCATATACTCCGACGAGACATCCAACGACCGCCAGCCAACGCCACCAGTTTTTTCTGTCGCGATTCGCCATATGAAAAAAGCGGAAGGTATCGAAACCCTCCGCTCGTGAAAGCCAAAAAAATCTAAACGGCTTACTCGCCGAGGTATGCTTCCTTAACTCTCGGGTCCTGCGCGAGCTGTTTTGAATCGCCTTCCATCACGATCCGGCCCGTTTCCAGCACATACGCGCGGTCGGAGTGGTGCAGTGCGGCATTCGCGTTCTGCTCGACCAACAGGATAGTCGCACCCTCCTGGCGGATCCGCTCGATCGCTTCGAATATCGTGTGAACGACGAGAGGGGCTAGCCCGAGCGAAGGTTCGTCAAGCAAGAGGAGCCGCGGTTTCGACATCAGCGCGCGTGCCATCGCAAGCATCTGCTGTTCGCCTCCAGACAGTGTTCCCGCCTTTTGCGCTTCGCGTTCTTTGAGCCGCGGGAAAAGCTCGAAACCGCGTTCCATGTCGCTTGCGATAGCTTTTTTGTCCTTGCGGATATACGCGCCCATCTCAAGATTTTCACGGACGCTAAGGTTCGCAAAAACGCCGCGGCCCTCGGGCGACATCGCGATTCCCCTCGAAACCAGCTTGTGCGTCGGAACGCCTTGGATCTCGTTCCCCTCGTAAACGACACGGCCGGCAATCGGATCGAGCAACCCCGTGATGGTCCTAAGCGTGGTCGTTTTCCCCGCGCCGTTTGCGCCGATCAGCGTAACGACCTCGCCCTTCTCAACGTGCAAATTTATGCCGGTCAGAGCTTCGATCGCGCCATAGCTGACGGAAACATTATCGAGCGTTAACATAAATACGTTCGTTGTTGGTTGTTGGTTGATCGTGATGAATGCAACGAACAACGATCAACGAACCACGAACTAATCTCCCAAATACGCTTCGATCACCTTCGGATCGCTCTTGATCTCCTGCGGCAGTCCGAGCGCGATCGATTTGCCGTAGTCGACCACCTGGATGCGGTCGCAGACGCCCATCACGACGCGCATGTTGTGTTCGACAAGGATGATCGTCAGGTTGAATTTGTCGCGAACCTCTTTGATCAGAGCGGTCAGGTCTTCCTGCTCCGACGGGTTCATCCCCGCGGCGGGTTCGTCGAGCAAAAGAAGCTGCGGGCGCGTCGCCAGGGCACGAACGATCTCCAGCCGCCTCTGGTTCCCATACGGGAGAGAAGTTCCGCCTTCGTTCTTGTATTTTTCCAGCTCGAAAATGCTCAACAGCTCTAGAGCGAAATCGCGATGTTCCTGTTCGTCCTTGAAATAGCGCGGTAGGCGGAAAACGGCATCCGCCATCGATTGTTTTGCGTGGCGGTGACAGGCGGTCACAACGTTTTCCAGAACCGTCATGCTCGGAAAAAGGCGGATGTTCTGGAAAGTTCGGGAAACGCCGAGCCGCGAGATCTGATAAGGACGCAGGCCGTTGACGCGCGTTCCCAAAATATTGATATCGCCGGACGTGGGTTCGTAGACACCGGTGAGGAGGTTGAAGATCGTCGTTTTCCCCGCCCCGTTCGGCCCGATCAGGCCGTAGATCTCGCCCTGCCGGACGTCCATATCCAGCTCGTTGACCGCGACGAGGCCGCCGAAGCGAATGGTCGCGTTTTGCGTCCGCAGTACCTGGTTTCCGTTCGTGGCCGCCATTATTTCATACCTCCGGTCGGCTTATCGGCACGGCGAAAACGCTTGAAAATATGGCCAATTTCCATCGTACCCAATAGGCCCTGCGGCCTGACGATCATGGTTACGATCAGTATCAACGCGAAGATCACCAGCCGGAGGTCCGCGAACCTAACGGTGAAGCCGCCCAGAGTTACGTCCGGCAGCATGCGTAGAAGCTCGGGCAGCAGCGTCACGATGATCGCGCCGAGGATCGCGCCGGTGATCGAACCCATCCCGCCGATCACGATCATGATGATGATCTCGAACGATTTGATGAACTGGAAGTCGTTAGTATGAAGAAACTTGTTGTTGTGAGCGAAGAGGACGCCCGCGATACCCGCAAAGGCGGAACCGATCACGAATGCCGTAACCTTGTATCGTGTCGTGTTCACGCCCATCGCCTCTGCAGCGAGCTCGTCCTCGCGGATCGAAACCAGAGCTCGGCCGGAATCGGAATTGACGATATTGTTGATGACGACGATCGTGACGATCGCGAACAAGCCGATCCAGAAAAAGTTTGCGTATCCGGGCACCGAGTATCCGGTCGCACCGCCTACCGCGTCGATGTTCAAGATCACGATGCGGATGATCTCGGCGAAACCGAGCGTTACGATCGCGAGATAGTCACCTTTGAGCCTCAGACTCGGAATGCCGACGATAAGGCCCATCAAAGCGGCGACCAACGCCCCGACGATTATCGCGATCAGGAGAACAACGCTTACCGCAGCTGTTTCGCCGAGAAAAGAAAACGACCTTACGATCGATTCGCCGTAAACATTTGAAAAGTAAGCCGACGCGTAAGCTCCGATCGCCATGAAGCCCGCGTGGCCGATCGAGAACTGGCCGGTGAAGCCGTTGATCAGGTTGAGCGACGTAGCGAGGATGATGTTGATAGCGATGAACACCAGCAACCGGCTCTGATAATCGTTTATCCCGGTTCCGAAAAAGCCCGCGCTGCTCATCATCGCGTTCAGCACATAAAGAACGGCAAAGATGGCAACCACGGCACCGATGTTCTTTAACCAAGACATATCGTCAAACTTTTTCTTGAACGTTCGAACCCAAAAGCCCGGCGGGCCTCAAAAGCAGAACGAGGATCAGGATCGCAAACGCGACCGCGTCCCTGAACGTCGATGGCACGCCGATATAACCGCCATATCCCACGACCAAAGTCTCCGCGGCCCCGATCAGCAGTCCACCGAGCACTGCTCCCGGGATGTTTCCGATCCCCCCCAAAACCGCCGCAACAAAAGCCTTCAGCCCCGTCATGATGCCCATCAGCGGCTCTATCTTCGGATTATATTGTGCGGTAAGGACGCCGCCCGCGGCCGCCAAAGCCGAACCGAGAGCAAAAGTGAAGGCGATCACGAAATTCGTGTTGATGCCCATCAATTTCGCCGAGTTCAGATTGAATGAGACGGCCCGCATCGCCTTGCCGATCTTAGTTTTGTAAATGATCCACTGCAGCAGGAACATCAGCAGCATCGACACGACAAAGATCAGGATCTGCGAGGTAGAGATCGTGGCGTTACCGAAGAGCGTGATGTTCTCGTTAGGCAGCAGCTGAGGGAACGAACGCGGAGTTCCGGAGAAGATAAAAACGAAAAGATATTCGATGAAAAGCGACATACCGATCGCGGTGATCAGCGTCGTCATCTTCGAATATTTTCTTACGGGGCGATACGCAAATCGTTCAATGGCCATGCCAACCGCGGCCGCTATTGCCATTGAACCTACAAGGGTGACAGCGAAGCCGATCGCCGACGGATTCGCAGCAAAACCCATCGAGGTGGCGATTATGAAGCCGGCGTACGCGCCCAGCATGTATATGTCGCCATGGGCGAAGTTGATCAGCCGCAGGATACCGTAAACCATCGTGTATCCGAGCGCGATCAACGCATAGATCGACCCGATGGTGAGTCCGTTAATTAGCTGCTGAACGAAAGTATCCATAGAGGCGGAAGCTCGCCGGAACGAAAAGCCTATTCGGGGGAATTGGACCTGGAGATCACATAGATCCCCGGGCCCAATTCCTACTTCTTACCTTGTAGAATTGGCCGAATTAGAGGCCGTGTTGGTGTTGCTTACCGTATTCATATTCGAATTCGCCGGCGCATTTGTGTTGGCTGTCGAATTGGTATTGGCGGCCGTCGTGGAAGCCGTCGGCGGGGTCATCCCTTCCGGATAGATGGTTTCCCTGAATTCGAATTTGGAGGCTGAAGGGTTCAACGAAAGCACGACCGCCGGCTTCACCGCGTTCCGCGAGGAATCGAGCGTTATCGTGCCTGTTACGCCGGCGAAGTTCTTTGTCGCATTGATCGCGTCCTTGAGCTTTGCGCTGTCGTTAGCCCCGCCGGCACGCTTGATCGCGTCTGCCAGAACTTTCATCGCATCGTAAGCGAGGGCAGCGAGTGCATCCGGAACGGTATTGAATTTCGCCTGGTAGGTCTTAACGAAATTCTGAATTTCCGGCGCCGGATTATCGGCCGAATAATGATTTGAAATGTAAGAGTTTTTCAGTGCGTCGCCGCCCAGCTTCCAAAGCTCCGGCGAATCCCAGCCGTCGCCGCCGAGGAGAGGCATGTTCATGCCGAGTTCACGTGCCTGGCGCGCGATGATGCCGACCTGCCCGTAATAGCCGGGGATGTAGATCACGTCCGGGTTGGTGTTTCGGATCGCCGTCAACTGGGCCTTGAAATCGGGATCGGTCTGAGCGTAGCTTTGCTCCGAAACGATCCGCCCGCCGAGCTTTTCGAATTCCTGACGGAAAAACTGTGTGAGGCCCTTGCTGTAGTCGGACTGCACATCGCCGATGATCGCCGCGGATTTTGCCTTCAGCGTATTGGCGGCGAATTTCGCCATGACTGAACCCTGGAAAGGATCGATAAAGCAAACGCGTGAAATGTAATCGCCCACTTCGGTCACCTTCGGGTTGGTCGAGGAAGGAGTGATCATCGGGATCTTCGCTTCCTGAGCGACCGGTGCGGCAGCAAGGCTATTGCTCGACGCGACCTCGCCCAGAACAGCCTGCACCTTGTCCTGGTTGATCAGCTTCGAAATGACGGTCTTGGCTTGCTCGGGACGGCCCTGATCGTCCTCGACGACGAGCGTGACCTTTTTTCCGTTGATGCCGCCGGCATTATTGATCTCTTCGACCGCGAGCTCGATGCCGTTCTTGGTCGACTGCCCGAAACTCGATGTCGGACCGGTCAGATCGCCGTAGACACCGACCTTTATCGTGTCGCCGGCCGGACCGGCTACGTCGTTGCCGCCTTTTTGAACGCATGCGACCGACAGCATCACCGAAACGACCAAACTAATGGCCAAAAGAAATCTAGTCATAATTACCTCGCAAGTGTTTTGAATTTGTATCGACCAAACGAAATTACGTTTGCAACAGACATTGGGTTTAAGATTCGCGCAAACACGCATTATACCTGATTCGATGGGCATGTCGAGCGGTTATCGGGTACTATTTGGACAAAGCGGGCGTTGAGGTTCAGATGAAAAGTGAAGGCAAAAACCCTCTCGGCGACATGCCGGCGGACGAGTTTCGCAAATACGGCTACGCTGTCGTCGACCGCATCGCAGAATATTTTGACCAAATCGAACAATTTCCGGTGCTGTCGCAGATCGAGCCGGGTTCGCTGAGAGAGGCTTTACCGGCGTCCGCACCTGAATCCGGCGAGGATTTCGAAGAGGTTTTAGGTGATTTCGATGAACTTGTCCTCCCCGCAGTGACACATTGGAATCATCCGAATTTTCACGGCTTGTTTTCCACTTCTGCGTCGTCCGTCGGCGTATTCGGCGAAATGTTCGCGGCAGCGTTCGATATGAAGGCGATGCTCTGGAGAACATCGCCCGCCTCGACCGAGTTGGAAGACGTAACACTCGATTGGCTGCGAAAGGTGCTCGGACTTCCCGAGCTCTTTGAGGGGATCATCTACGACACTGCTTCCGTTTCGACCATGCACGCGATCGCCGCGGCGCGCGAAAGAGCAAACCTGGAAGTTCGCGAAAAAGGTATGAGCGGCCGTAACGATCTCCCTCTGCTGCGGGTTTACAGCTCCGAACACGTTCATTCGTCGATCGACAAATCATGTATAACCCTCGGCCTCGGCACGCGTTCTTTGCGAAAGATCGAATGCAATGAGCGGTTCGAGATGATTCCGGAAAAGCTCACCAACGCGATCGAGGAAGACATCGAGAATGGAGTCGTTCCAATTTGTGTGATCCCGACCATTGGGACCACATCGAGCTCCAGCGTAGATCCGGTCGAGGCGGTCGCGGATATTTGTGAAAAAAATGGCATTTGGCTGCACGTGGACGCAGCATACGCCGGGCCGGCTGCTATGCTCCCGGAAAAGAGAGATTTGTTCGAAGGCTGGGAGCGTGCGGACTCTATAGTCGTAAATCCGCACAAATGGCTCTTCACGCCATTCGATTTGTCTGTGCTTTATTGCCGCGATCTCGATGAATTAAAAAAAGCATTTTCGCTCGTTCCCGAATATCTAAAAACAAGCGACGAAGGCGCCGTGAAAAACGGGATGGATTACGGTATCCAGCTCGGCCGCCGTTTCCGCGCGCTGAAGCTCTGGTTCGTGATGCGGTATTTCGGCCGCGATGGACTGGAGGCTCGAATACGAGAACATTGCCGCCTCGCACAAATTTTTGCATCTTGGATTGAAGCCGCAAAAGATTTCGAACTAATGGCACCCGTGCCGTTTTCCCTCGTTTGTTTCCGGGCGAACCCGATCCTGTCAGAACCGGGAGCGGTAGCGACCGGGTTGTCTTCACTTCCGGACATCGACGAGCTTAACGATAAGTTGATGAACGCCATCAACGCATCAGGCGAAGCATATCTTTCCCACACAAAACTCAACGGCAAGTTCACACTCCGCCTTTCCGTCGGCAGCATCCGCGTCCAGGAAAGGCATTTAAAGAAAGTTTGGGACCTTTTGAATGAACGGCTTCGTCAGGTAGTGAACGAAAACGCGCAAACCCCGTGAAAGAATGAACCTATGGCCGCGCCGGCAAAAAGTTTGATCGTTGCTTGCCAGAACTGTGGAGCGAAAAACCGCGTCAGGTTCGACGCAGCGCTCAAACAGCGGCCTGTTTGCGGAAAATGCAGGAATCCCCTTCCGGCACCGTCGTCCGACCCTGTCATTGTTACTGATGCAAATTTCAATTCCCTTGTTGAAAGATCGCACTGCCTGTTCTTCTCGACCTATGGGCGGCATGGTGCGGGCCGTGTCGGATGATCGCACCGACGGTCGAAATTCTCGCCTCCGAACTCGCAGGGAAAGTGCTCGTCGGCAAACTCGACGTGGACGCAAACCCACGCACGGCCGCGCGTTTCCAGGTTCAAAGTATTCCTACTTTGCTGATCCTACAAGACGGCCGCGAGGTCGACCGCATCGTGGGTGTGCAATCGAGAGAGGCGATCCTGCAGAGGCTCAGTCCACATTTGTAATTGTGAAATGTAATACCTGTGGCTTAAGTTTTTCTTTGCGGCCTTTGCGACTTTGCGTGAAGCATTTCCTCACAACCCACTCACAACTCGTTTTATCCCATCCTTTATAAGATCAACTTCGAAATTAACTAACAATCCGAGCTTTAGGTTTGTTAATCGGATAGGTCAAGTCGTTAATCACAGTTGCGATTTGATTTTCGGTCATGGTTATCAAGAAATTGGTTTCACGCAAAGACGCAAAGAACGCAAAGGATGAAGAGGTTGTAAAGGAAGGCTCAAAAAAGATCTAATTTCTGTTAGCTACCTCCTCCCAGATCCGATGCCCGTGGGTTTCCTTAAGGAACACGGCGCCGACGATGAATGTAATCGCCGCTACGATCATCGGGTAATAAAGCCCGGCGTAGATATTTCCGGTGGACGCGACCACCGATAGGCCTATCACGGGCAAAAGGCCGCCGAAGACGCCGTTACCGATGTGGTAGGGCAGCGAAAGAGCGGTGTAGCGAATTCTGGCAGGGAAGGCCTCGACCAAATAAGCTGCGATCGGGCCGTACACCATCGTGACCCAGATCACCTGAACGAAAACGAGCAAGATAAGCAACTGCGCCGAACGATCTGATACCAGCTCGCCGAACGACGAATACGGCAGTACTTTCGGCGCTGCGACCAATTCACCGTACCGATCAACCGATTGCGGCGTTAACGAGATCGCCCCGGTCGACAAATTCGTCTGGGACGTGGCGGTGACCACGTTGGATCCGGCAGCGGCTTGCATCGCTTTGTATATCGGCAAATAGGAGACCAACGCGAGCAGACAGCCTGCGAGAATTATCCATTTACGCCCCACGCGGTCACTGAGAGCACCGAAAACGACGAAGAACGGCATCCCCAAAAGCAAAGCGATCGCGACGATGTAATTCGCCGACGTTGCATTCACGTTAAGGATCGATTGCAGGTAAAAGAGCGCGTAAAACTGGCCGGTGTACCATACGACGCCTTGCCCGGCGGTCGCGCCGAACAGAGAGATCAAAACGCGTTTCAAGTTCGCCCATTTCGTAAACGCCTCGACCAGAGGGTTTGCCGACGTCATTCCTCCTGATTTTATGTGCTCGAAGATCGGCGATTCCTTCATACGCAGGCGAATGTAAAGCGAAATGCCGACAAGGACGATCGAGATGAGAAACGGTATCCGCCAGCCGCTCAAACCCTCTGCTCTTCCGGCGAACTGGTCCGGCGACATCAGGTTCTGAATGATCAGGATCACCGCGAGCGAAAGAAACAGGCCTAACGTGGCCGTTATCTGAATAAAGGAGGTGTAAAACCCGCGCCGCTTGTCCGGTACGTGCTCGGCGACATAAACCGCCGCCCCGCCGTATTCACCCCCAAGCGCGAGGCCCTGAAGAATACGTATGACCAGCAACGCGATAGGTGCCGCAATACCGATTTGAGCATAGGTCGGAAGGAAACCGATCAGGGCGGTCGCTCCGCCCATGATGAGAAGCGTAACGAGAAACGCGTATTTTCGGCCCACGATGTCGCCGATCCGTCCGAAGAAAAGAGCGCCGAACGGGCGGACCACAAATCCGACCGCAAATGTCGCGAGATACGCGATGTAGGCGAATGTTTGGTCTTCGGGAGGATAGAAAAGCGGGGCGATGACCGGAGCAAGGCTGCCGAATATATAAAAATCGTACCATTCGATCATCGTACCGACGGATGAGGCGCCGATGACCTGCCAGATCTTTCCTTTGGAAATGTTGCTTTTCGCTTCGTTCGCCACGAGATAGAGTTGCCGCGAGATTCGGTCTAATATAGAGAGATAGGCGGTCAAAAGCAAAAGGCCCTGTCATAACGCGACCAGGTTCTTATAGGTTTGGAGCGGCAAACGATTTAACAGGCATAAACATCATAGAAAGGCACGCAATATTAAAGGGATCCTTAATAATGAACCGATTTTTGAACAGTTTTTTTGCGGCCGCGATCGTCTTGGCCGCTTTAGCCACGGCCGGCTCGGCGCAGCAGGTGAAACGGACGCCGTTCGACGTTTCTTCGTACCTGATCGACGCCCAGCTTAACCCGATCGAGAACAAACTGACGGCTTCAACGGCGGTGACATTTACGCCACAGGAAGAAACGCGTTCCGTGACCTTTGAGCTAAACGGTTCGCTGAAGGTCGACTCCATCGCGAGGACCGATAAGACGCCCGTCGCGGCTGCGGCCGCAAAAGGAAAAACCGCAACGCCGCCGGCAGTCGCAACACCGAAACTCGGTGATGTGACCTTCGTTCAGGACCAGGTGGGAGTTTCAGACCTCGGGCCAAGCGTTCGCGTGGACCTCGGTGATACGGTTCCTGCGGGTTCAACCGTGACATTGCTTTTCAAATATTCTGGCGTGCTGAATACGCCCAGCGGCGGTCCGCTGCTGAGCAAAAGGCTCGCGTATATCGGCCCGGAAGAAGGCTATTTGATGTACGCCGCACGCTGGTTTCCGTTCCACAATTACGCCGCCGATCTTGCGACCTCCGATATCACGATCTCGCTGCCTTCGGGCCTTCAGTTCGCGGGCTACAGCGATTCGCCGGTGACACCGACTGGCGGTAAATCTCGGTTCGTCCAATCGAAACCGGGGCTCGTGGGCAATTTCGCATACGGCAAGTACGTTCCGCGGAATTTGAAATTCGGCGAGTACGCGATCAACTTCAATACAATGCCGGGCTTCGACGCAAACGTGCAATCGTTCGCGGAAACGCTTGGGAAAGCGTTGGATTTTTATACCAAGTCGTTTGGGGCACCGGCGATGGGCAAGACCCTCACGGTCGCGCAGATCGACGACGAAAGCCTCGATTTCTATTCCTCGAACGGGATGCTTTTCATCTCGAGCCGGCAGTTCGAACAGCCGCGCGACGCGACCGCCGAAAGGCTGCAGCGCGAAGCTGCTTATCAATGGTGGGGGTTGACCGTCGGGCTGAAATCTTTCGACGATGTTTGGCTTTCGCAGGGCCTTGCGGAGTACAGCGCTTTCGCACTTCGCGAAACGATGCTGACCGGCGCGAAGCTGGATTTCGCACGCCGCGAACTGCTTGAAAAAGCACTGACCTTCGAGCAGACCGCGTCGCTTCTGCGCGCCCCGGCGAATCTTGACGACCAGTCGGCAGCGTACCAGTACATCATGTTCGGCAAAGGGCCGGCCGTATATCGCCTTTTGCGCGATACGCTCGGTGAAGCGAAATTCAACCAGCTTCTGCGCACTTTCCTCAACGAGTTTCGCGGCAAGAACGCCTCGATCGACGATTTTGAAAAGTTGGCTACGCGCCTCGCAGGTCAGAACATGCGTTACTTTTTCGCCCGCTGGGTCGAAAGCACGGGCGTGCCGGAGTTTACGGCCGATTACCAGATAATTCGAACGCGCGGCGGGAAGTTCATCGCCCGCGGCACGGTGAAGCAGAATTACGATAATTTGAAGTTACCGCTCGACATAATGCTGCGGTCCGAAGGCGAAAATGGCTCTAAGATCCAGGCGGTTCGCGTTGAAGACGCCACCGCCGACTTCAACATCGAAGCCGACGGGAAGCCGCTGAATGTTGTGATCGATCCGGGATACAAACTGCTCCGAATTTCACCGGACCTTCGCGTCTCGTCGGTTGCCCGCCGCGGCATCGAGCAGATGAAGGAAGGCAATTTCGCCGACGCACAGGCGCAGTTCGAAGCTGCTTTGAAACTCGACCGTTCGAATTCGTGGATCTACTACCATCTGGGCCTGTTATTCCTTGAGCAGCGAAATTACGATCTGGCGATCGATAATTTCAAAGCTGCCTTGAGCGGGAACATCAACCCGCAATGGCTACAGGTCTGGTCGAACATCAAAATGGGCAACGCCTACGACGCCAAAGGCGACCGCACGCGTGCCATCGCGATGTACAAACGAGCCGCTGACCTAAACGACGACTACGACGGCGCTCAGGCCGCCGTTCGCAAATACCAGGCCACCCCGTATGATCCTAAAGAGAAGGACGCCACCGCTACCAGGTGATTTGAATTCGATACCATTCAAAGGCGGATCAGTTAATGGTTTCGCCTTTTTTCTTTTTGCGTAGCTCAGCGAATTAGCGTGGCCACAGTGGCTTACTTATCAGTTCCAATTGGGAAGTTGCGAAACAACCGGTTCGTTTTGGCAGAGGAACTCAACGATATTGTCGCCGCCGAAGATCAGGTAATGATTTAGCGGAAAGGGGTTACTCTCTGCGTCATATTGGCAACCTTCGTATGACTTGATCCAGGGAGAATCAAGGCAAGGATACGCACTGATCCGTGCTTGTTCGGTTTCGACCGTGCTGAACGAGCGCATTGGAGCACAGCTTTCGTCGAAAGCAGGTAAAGGCGAGAACGGTCGAGCATTCGACGCGGAACCGTGTACCGTCGCTGGGACTAACTATGATCTCCATCTTTCCTGGCAAAGATGGCGTTCCGGTTTGAAAAGTACTTTTTGCTGTTCAGGTTCCATATTGTCAAATAATCGTCGTCACGATCTCGCGGATGCTGCGCTGGAGATCGCGGTCGTCGGTGATGGGGGAGCAGATCGCGACCTCGGCAGCGTCGACGGGTGAAATCCCTTTCGCGATCATCTGGGCAGCGTAAATAAGAAGGCGTGTCGAGACTCCTTCTTCAAGGCCGTGACCGCGAAGGTTGCGCACCTTTTGCCCGATCTTTACCAGATCGGCAGCGGTGGCTTCGTCGATGCCTCCTTCCTTCGCAACGATCTGCGTTTCCGCCTCCGGCTCGGGGTAATCGAACTCCATCGCGACAAACCGTTGGCGTGTCGATTGTTTCAAGTCTTTGAGGATCGACTGGTAGCCGGGATTGTACGACACGACGAGCATAAAATCGTCCGGCGCATCGAGAACCGTTCCCCGTTTTTCTATCGGCAGCCGCCGTCTGTCATCGGTCAGTGGATGGATGATAACTACGGTATCTTTTCTCGCTTCGACGACCTCATCGAGATAACAGATCGCTCCGGCGCGAACCGCAGAGGTCAGCGGCCCGTCGTGCCAAACAGTTTCTTCGCCTTCGAGCAGGAATCGGCCGACGAGATCGGTCGATGAAAGATCTTCGTGACATGCCACCGTGATCAGCGGACGGCCGAGCCGCCACGCCATATGCTCGACGAAGCGCGTCTTGCCGCAACCGGTCGGGCCCTTGAGCATCGCGGGCAGTTTCGCGGCGTACGCCGCCTCAAATAGCTCGACTTCCCTGCCGATCGGCAGGTAAAAGGGCTCGTCCGCGACCTTGAATTTTTCGACCGCCAATTCCATCGGTTTCTATTATTCGATTTTCGGCGGTGAACGCGCAAACTGCTAACTAAAAACCGGAAAACCGATAACTGTTAGGTCGACAGTTTCTAACAGTTATCAGTTTTATAGTTAACAGTTTCCAGTTACGAGCGGAATTTCGACCAGTCGCCCCAGATCGCGAAGGTGGCCCCTATCGTGTAAAGGTTGAGGAAGAATATCTTGCCGTCGTTCGAAAAGCACGAGCCGGCGAACTCGGAACGCTCAAAGCCCTTCACGATGTTCTTCGCAAAGTTCGCCATCTTGCCCTCAGGTGTAAGAATTCGGACGTAGTTATCGGGCGTGCCGCCTTCGCCGACGTAATCGCTGTCTTCGCAAATGAACAAGAGTTTGCTCTTCGGCATCAAGCACATATTGTCCGGCATGTCGAGGATCTCGCGGCTGGGCGACTCGAACAGCAGGCGGAGGTTCCCGCGGTCGCGTCCCATCGGCTCGTAACGCCATATCTGCCCGCCGCGTTTGTCGCCGCCGCTGGTCGCGTCGAAATAGACGTTCCCGCGATCATCCATGCAGGACCCTTCCAGACGATTGAAAGAAGCACCGCCTTTTGCCTTCCCTTGCTTGAACACCGCCGACGGATCGACATCGGCATGTGCAGGATCGGGATCGTCGATCGTCACCCAAGTCGCCGGCAAAACACTGCCCTGTCTTTGACCGGTACGAGTGTCGTATTCCGGCTTCCCTTCGATCGCGAGCATCTGCAGCGTACCGCCTTCAGCGAGCCGCTTGTTTCGCTTCGGAATGAAACGGTAAAAGCCGCTTGGATTCAAATCTTCAGTTTCGTATACGACGCCGGTCTTTCGGTCGACAGCGACCGTCTCGTGCGTGAAGCGTCCCATCGCTTTCAGAGCCACCGGCGGCAGATTGTTGTTCGCCGAAGCTTGCACTTCGAAGCAGTATCCGTGAGGCTTCAGGAACCCGCCCGTTTTCCTGCCCGTGCTGCTGTTCGTTCGCACGGTTGGCCCTAAGGTCGTTTCCTCGCATGAGATCCAAGAATTCCACGGCGTCGGCCCTCCCGAACAGTTGATCAGCGTTCCCGAAAGGCTGACGAAATCGCGAACGATCTCCTTCTTTTTCGGATCGATCACTAGCGTCGTGGTCCCGCCGCCGCACGTCTCGTCGTAATGGTTTGCCGTGCCGATGCCCGCGTTAGGTACCGGCAGCGAACTGTTCGACACTTCATGGTTCCGCACGATCCGCAGCTCGCGGCCAACCTTGAATGTCCATTGCCCGTCGTGACGCGACGGCGTCGGACGCCCGTCCGACATCTGCGACTTAACTTTTCCGATGACGTTGTACTCGAAACCTTTTGGCAGGGCGAGGAAGGTCTCGCCGGTATTCCTGGTTGGCGTTGGAAGCAGTTCCCCGAAACCGGGAACGAAATATTCCGCAGTTCGTCTTCCGACCATCGCCTCAACAAGCCGTTCGAGCGAGGATGACGCAACGGCGAGCCCGGCAGCAGAAGCTCCGGCGGTTGTGACGAACGACCTTCTATCCATGAACAATAGACCAGCTTCGAACAATTCCTGTTTCGATTTTATTTCAGCCAGTGAGTAAAATCTACATATGTTCGCGGTTCGCCTGGTAGAGATAGAAAAGGACATCGACCTCGCACGTGAATTGTTTCGCGAGTACGAAACCTGGCTCGGAATGTCGCTGTGCTTCCAAAGTTTTGAGGAGGAGGTCACAGGTCTGCCCGGGAAATACGCTCCGCCGGCAGGTCGATTGTATTTAGCCTATGTTGCCGAAGAACCCGCCGGCAGCATCGCCCTGCGCAAGATCGAGGACGGAGTGTGCGAGATGAAAAGGCTCTACCTTCGAGAAAATGCTCGCGGCCACGGCTTCGGAAATAAACTGATCGAAAAACTCATCGCCGACGCCCGCGAGATCGGCTACCAGAAAATGCGTCTCGACACGTATCCGCCGAAAATGGGTAAAGCCGTGAAACTTTACGAGTCTCACGGCTTTCGCCCGATCGAACCTTACTACAAAAACCCGCACGAGGGCGTTTTGTTTATGGAGCTGGATTTACTTCCTTGACCGTCCAGTTACCGGCCTTTCTCGGAAGCTTCTCGTCGTTCATCGCGCTCTGATAGACAAACATCGCGAGAATGATCGCCATCTGCTTCATGTCATCGGCCTGGATGCGGTCGAAGACGTCCATGTTCGAGTGGTGCGTCCGCGTGCTGTACTCGATCTCGTCCTGTATGAACTGGAAACCGGGCAGCCCGATCGCGTCGAATGCGAGATGATCCGTACCGCCGGTATTCGCCAATGAGAGCGTATTGGCGCTCAGGTCCTTTGCCGGATCGTACCATTTCGCGTCCTTGAAAGTTTCCAGCCACCTTCGGAAATAAGGCCGAACTCCCTCATTACCCTGCATGTAGACGCCTCGGATCTTGCCGGTCCCGTTGTCGATATTGTAATAAGCAGAGAATTTGTCGTATTCGGGAAGTTTGGTGAGTACGCGGGGAGTGTTGTTATTGCCTCCGCCGAATGCAGGCGTAGTGCCGTCGCCGAAATAACCGAAATGTTGACGAACATAAGCGCGTGAACCAAGCAAACCTTGTTCTTCACCGGACCAAAGAGCGATGCGGATCGTCCGCCGCGGCTTCAACCCAAGCGTTTGAAGAATGCGGACCGCCTCCATCATCACGGCACAGCCGGCAGCGTTGTCGGTCGCCCCGGTTCCCGATTGCCACGAATCCAAATGGCCGCCGAGCATCACGATCTCGTCCTTGAGGTCTGTCCCGGGAATTTCGGCGATCGTGTTGTATGCATTGAGGTCCTGGTCCTGAAACTCGACCGCCAGGTCCACGGTCATCGTGACTTTCTCGCCTGCGTCGATCATTCGTGCCAACCGGTTGAAGTGTTCCGCCGAGGTGCTGATCTGGATCGGCACTATCGCACTCTTGTCTCTGACCGACGGGTTAGGTTGACCGGGAGTTTGTGTTGCGGGCGGCACTGCCTGTGCCCCCTGCACAAAGATCGTACCGCCGTCGCCCCGGCCCGCATCCAGCAGAATTGCAGCGCCTTCATCATGAAGAAAACGCATCCGGCGAGCGTTAGAAAGTACGTTCTGCTGAGCGTTTCCGGGACCGAATTGGCCTGCCGGGCGGCGAATCGAAGCCGGGTCGGGCGCGTTGGCGAGATCGAGAAGTTCCTTTTCGGTCGCACGTTCGGCCTGCGGCTCGAAATGCGCTCGAAGCTCCCGGATAGCGCCGATCAGTACTATCTTGCCCTTCAACTTTCCTTTGTATTGCGCAAGCTCGGCTTCGTTTGCGGCGTTGAATCGCACGACATCGGCAGTGTAAGCGGTTGTATGGTTCGCGGGTGCAGCGGCGCCGTTCTTTCCTTTTTTGTTATTTGTCGCGGGCGCCTGCTCGAAGAGTATATCGGTTCCGGGCGACCAGGCCTTTGGGTATGCGATCAGCGGAAACGCGGTCGGTCCATCGACGTTCGCGTAAAACTTCTTAAGCGTCCAGCCGCGTCCGAACGGCCCCCAGGACTCGAGCCGCGCGTTTTGCAGACCCCACTTGGTCATGGTGTCGCGCGTCCATTCGTTTGCGCGCTTCATCCCGGGTGACCCGGTCAAACGCGGCCCGATCACGTCGGACATATATGAAAGCGTTTGCATCACTTGCGAGCGCGTTGTGCCTTCCTCTTTTATCTGCTTCACCACATCCGCCGGCGCTTCAAAGATCTTGGGTGCCGCCGTCTGGCCCAGCGAGTAAACGGGAACAAGCAGAGCGTAGGTCAACAAAACGCCTGCAAATTTGCGTCGAAACATAGTTAGATCTCCAAAAAACTGAATAAAGTTTAATTCTCGAAAGCTAAACTTATACCACAAACCGCTGCCAAAGGTTTCATGCGGCAGCGCGAATTAAAAAAGGCCGGACGATCAGCCCGGCCGTAGGTTCAAAATACGAACTAAAATTAATGGATCACGATGCCGACGCCGATCCGGACGTTGTGCTGCGTGAAGCTTTCCGTTCCAAGAGCGTCATTGCCCTTGAACCAGGTCGGGTTGTAATCGAACTGGAATACGCGAATGTCGACGCGGCGGTGTACTTTAACGTCGAGACCGCCGCCGAAGGCTGCCGTGAAATTGTTTTGCGTTTCGGTGAAATCGCCGCTTCCGCCTTCCACATCAATAAAGCAGTCGCCTTCGCAGCTAAGCCGCTGATTGGCTACACCGGCGAGGATGTGAGCGAACGGCTTCAGTGTCGGGCCGTCAGTTTCATTGTTCTTGAACTGAACACCGCCCATGAACTGATTGTTGCGACCTTTGACCCGCGTGAACCCATCGTCGAACAAGTCCTTGCTATGGGTCGAGAAGTCGAACTTGATCCCGACACGGCGGCTGACGTTGCCCGTGATGGACCCGTTAAAGCCATGCATTCCGGCACGCGAATCGAAGAAATCTTCGTCGAAATCGTCGAGACCCGTATCGAAGTTCATGTACGAATAACCGCCGAAAAATTCGACCTTATTCGTGTCCTGTGCAGCGGCGAAAACCGACGCTGCTGAAATGAGTGCAAAAATAGACAAAATTCGAAAATAACGCTTCATATAGCTGACTCCATTACTATTTGGTTTCTAGATTTGGCCGCATGTCGACCAGTACTGACCGACGCTGACGCCTGAAATTCATCCGGATCGTGGAAGATCTGGTGAGTTCACTTCGGCCGGGCCGAAATTACAGACTCTACCGATTTCCTAAAGCCTTGTCAATAGAAAGGATAGAGAAAAAACCGGGCCGTAGGCCATCGCCGAAAAACCCCAATGCAGAATTCCTATTTTGAATTTGAAAAGGTGAAGTATTACTTAACGGAGCACCCGTTAAGACGTTGAATACTAACTGGTTGAAGCGAGAGTTGTCAAGCCTTTTTTCTACGAAAACTGCTTCTGTTTACTTCGAGGAAAACTCGTTTTTGAGCTATTTCGAGTCCCATGTAAGCGTGTAGCCGGGCGGAACGTTTCTGACCACTAGCGGGCTGCGCTTTTCCTTTCCATAGCGCTTTCGCATTAGCTCGCGAAACTTCATAGCGGGCGGCAGATAATAACCGTGAGCATATTGGAGCGTGCGAAATTCGCAGCCCTGCTGCATGAACTCATCGACCTCTTCCAGCACCCCAGTTCGGACCGGAGCGGGAAGAGAAACGAACGGCAGGCAGCAAACTATATAGCCCACCTTTCCCAAACCTGAGCGTTTGTGTATCGCCGCGGTTTCCATCGCATTCCCGCAAACGATATTCAGGTCGGGGAAGTTCCTCCGCAGGTTCTTGACGAGAGCAGAATCCAGTTCGATCCCCAGATAGGACCGGTGGTCCGGCACAATATTCTGCAGGAATTTAGTTATAGCTCCGGTTCCGACACCAAGCTCGATCACGACATTCTCGGCCGAAGGCTCAAGGCCCTCGATCATTGTCGCGGCGAGTTCCGGTGAACTGGGTTTAACGGAACCCACTTTTGCGGGATTCTTCAGGAACGCCTGAAGAAACTCGATATTTTCATTCATCGATTATCGATCCTAAACGGTGGAAGTGGTTTTTTCCGCCTCGGCGGAACCTGAACCTGCAGAAACGACAGACATTTTATAGTCACAATCTTCATTTTTGCAATATCGGAAGGTCCCGTCCTTCTTTGTCGTTTTCTCGAGCAGGAGCGGCGCGCTGCACTGCGGACAGCTCTGAGGAACCGGTTTATCCCAGTAAACCTCGTCGCATTTCGGATAATTGACGCATCCGTAGAACACCTTGCCGCGGCGCGATTTCTTGACCGCGATCTCGCCTCCGTCCTTCGGGCATCTGATGCCCTCGACGACGTCACGCTTTACGTAATCGCACTTGGGATAGTTCGAGCAAGCTGTAAATTCTCCGAATCGCCCGTGCCTCCGAACGAGAAACGCGCCGTCCTTCGGGCAGATCTCTTCAAGCTGGACGGGCGGCGGAACCGCCTTCTGATCTCCTTTGGCGATCTTACGAATATTTTTGCACTCGGGATAACCCGTACAGCCGTAAAACGACCCAAAACGGCCTTTTTTCAAAGCCATTTCCTTTCCGCACAATTCGCACGCCGGAACTTCTTCTGTCTCCCCTTCTCCTTTTCTACCGTTCTCCCCTTCCGATTTGCTCGCGACCTCGCGGGTATTTTGGCATTCCGGGTAGGTCTCGCACGCCAGAAACTGTCCGAAACGGCCGAACTTGATCACCATCCGCGATCCGCATTTTTCGCACACCTCGTCGGTCGGGATGGACA
>JAICPV010000207.1 GCA_025929655.1 Pyrinomonadaceae bacterium | reverse complement strand
TTACGAACGTCGCCGGTCGAAGGGAACAACCCTCGAAGAAGCCGAGCAGGCCGTCAAAGACCCTCTCTATTTTGCAAATTTGCTGGTCCGCGAGGGCAGGGCAGATGGTTCCGTCGCAGGTGCCACCAACACGACCGCACACACTGTGGCTGCCGCGATCAGATGCATCGGTGTTCGGCCCGGTTTCAAGATCGTGTCGTCCTTTTTCCTGATGGTCGTGCCGGAAAAGAAATTCGGGACGAAAGGGGCTATGATCTATGCCGATTGCGGTGTGGTGATCGACCCCGATGCCGCGCAGCTAGCAGAGATCGCAATGGCGTCAGCAGATTCATGCCAGGCGCTTTTGGAGGCCGAGGCGCGAGTCGCGATGCTTTCTTTTTCGACGAAGGGAAGCGCGAAAAACAAGTCACTCGACAAGATCATCGAAGCCACGAAAACCGTAAGAGCGCGAATGCCTGAGCTGGCGATCGACGGAGAGCTTCAGGCGGATGCTGCTTTGGTTCAATCTGTTGGAAATTCGAAGGCACCGGGTTCACCAGTCGCGGGCCGGGCTAATGTACTTATATTCCCCGATCTAAATTCCGGCAACATCGCCTACAAACTCACCGAACGCCTGGCCGGCGGTACAGCGATCGGCCCGATATTGCAGGGCCTTGACCGTCCATGCAACGACCTTTCGCGCGGGTGCAAAGCTGAAGACATTGTCGACGCGGTTGCGATCACGGCTGTCCAGTCACAATCCCGGAAAGGGATCTAGCTCGACCGTTTTTTCAATTTTCGCTTTATCTTGTGTCGATTTAACCGAAGCCGCACGGCGCTTCGTAGAAAGTGGTAATGAATGCTCTTGGAAATCGAACGAATATACGTGGCCGACGCGAGGGGCGAACCGCCGAAAGCGATCGCAAAAACGCTGCCGCCGAGTTTTAACGGAAAGTGTTTCGTGTCTGACTTACGCAGTCTCGCGAGAAGCTGGCGAATTCCCTTGTATACAAGGTCCGAATCATGAAAAATGATGGCGCCGTCCGGAGCGAGAACCTTGATGCAAAACTCGAAATCGGCGATCGCGGCTGTGTTGGTATGCTCGCCATCGATGAAGCAAAGATCAGCCCGCGGATCGATCGTTTGCGGATCGATCTCAGGAGCCGCTTTATCGATAGTCCTTATTTTTTGAACTTGGTCTGGCGCAACCGCGGATAGAAGCCGCATCATCCGCTCGGTCGAATTATCGAAATACTTCTGCTTTTCTCCGCGTTCGTCGTCGACGATCAGCGGCCTAGGATCTATCGAGTATATTGTTGTACAGCGAGGGTCAAGAAGATGCGGCTGCAGAGTTCCCCCAAGATGTGAGCCGATCTCGAGATAAACGTATTCAGCCTTTTGTCGCACAGCCCTTTGAACTGCAAGTAAACTGTACTTGTCGTCGTCGGTCGTTTGTGACTCGATATAGCGGAACAGTGAGGTATCCAGCGACGCGATCGCTCTTGCTATATTGACTTCCTTGTCCATCATTTCGGCTGCGGAATGAACGCAGCGATTCGCAGCGGCGCGCCGGACCCTCCTTTGATCTTCATCGGCATCGCAATGATGTGGAAACCCTTCGACGGGAGCCTGTCCAGGTTGGCGACATTTTCAAAAGCGGGGATATTTGCGGTCATAAGCGTCACATGGGATCCGAAATCGGTAGATTGGCCGTTGTCGATGCTGGCTGTATCGATGCCGATCGCTTTGAACTTCCGGTTCTCGACGAGCCATTTAGCAGTGTCCGGATGAAGCCCCGGAAAATGAAGATCCTTAGCAGCTGCGTCCCCGCGCTGGTCCGTGCCAAGATAGGCTTTCTTGTCCGGCCACCTGGAGCCGTATCCCGTATACAAAAGTATTATGCCCCATTCCGGGATCATTCCGTTCGCTGCTTCCCACGTCTTAATGTCCTCGACAGTCACGAGATGGTCGCGGTCGGTGTTTACCCTGGCCGAAACATCGATCTTCACACCAGGGGCGTTCAATTGGCTGAGCTCGATCTGATCGACCGTCTTTTTACCTTCTGCGAAATGTACCGGTGAATCGATGTGCGTCCCGCCGTGTTCCGCCGCAGAATAGTTTCCCGCGGCGTAGAAAAAACCCTTGTCGGTCATTCCGCCTGAGCCTTCCCGTTTGAACGGTTCGGCATTGACCCAATAGATCGTTTCCTCGCTGAAATCGTGCGTCAGGTCCAACCAAGCTCCTTTCGAAAGATCAACAGGCTGGTTTTGCGGCGAACATCCAATCAGCAGTAATACGAGCGAAAACCCTATCCAAAGCACTTTCATATTTTATTCTCAGGTCAATAAAGTTCGGCTTCGCCCGGCGGACGCGTCTTCCAACGGCGGTGTATCCAAAGCCATTGCTCCGGAAACTCGCGGACTATCCTTTCGATTTCCGAGGTGAACGCCGCGGTAGTTTCGATAATGTCGCGATCTTTATCGCCAGTGTTCGCCGGTTCGATGGGGCACCCGTTGTGGACAATATACTTCTTTCTCGTATCGTCCCAAACAGCAAACATCGGGAAAATAAGAGCGTTCGCCTTTATCGCGAGCCTCGCAACACCCGACGTGGTACAAGCAGGCACGTCGAAGAATGCAACGAAAACACCCTCGTTCGGCAAGACATTTACGTCCGGCAAAACGCCGACGCTCTCGCCAGCCTTCAGTGCGCGAAGTACCTCTTTGGCAGAGTCAGCCTTATAGAACTGCCGGTTGCCGAATTTCGCACGCCTTTCAGCGAACATTTTGTCGATCAGCGGGTTATCCAATTCGCGCGCGGTGAAGAAGATCGGTTCGCATTGAAGGGCGAAGCCCGAAAGAAGCAATTCCCAATTCCCGATGTGCGCCGTCGGCATAATAATGCCGCGACCCTCCGTCTTTGCTTTCCTATAGGCTTCGAATTCTTCCGACTCGAAATCGAATTCCACGATCGCTGCGGACTCTGCGGCATTCTTCGGCCGGAACTTTGCAAATTCGACAACTGTTCGGCCAATACTTTCCACGGACGCTTTCAGTATTCGCTTTCGCTCGGGCGCGGGCATTTCGGGAAACGCTATTTCAAGACTGCGAAGGCCTGATCGCAGTCGACTGCCCAAAATGCGAAAAGCAGCATTCGCGATCACCCGGCCCGCTGCTTGAGCGCCGGAACGCGGCAGAATGCGCAGCAAGCCGACGATCGACCGCATCGCGACGTATTCGGCCCAGACCTGTATTCGGCTCTTTCGCGTCATTCGTAACAAAGATAATTCAGAGTTTCTACAGACGCGAATTTAACTCTTACAAAACTCTTACAATCGCAACTCTTTCAGATTGTTAGCATTAGGTATAGGGCGAACGCGCCCGCGAAAGAAAACTCACTATCAAGGGGGAGAACTTAGTAAAAATGAGAACACAAATATTCGAAGCGGCCGAAGACAGGTCACTGAATTGGAACACGATCGTTTTCGTCGTCGTATTTCACGCTGCGGCCGTAGCTGCTTTTTTTACATTCAGCTGGGCAAATCTGACTGCCGCTGTAGCGCTATGGTGGATCGCGGGAAGTCTCGGCATCGGCCTCGGCTATCACCGTCTATTAACGCATCGCGGTTTCGTTGTACCGAAGTGGCTCGAATACACGCTGAGCGTCATGGGAACGCTGGCGTTGCAATCCGGCCCTTTGACCTGGGTGACCACGCATCGCATTCATCACGCCTTTACAGACCAGGAAAAAGATCCGCACAGCCCACGCCACGGTACTTATTGGTCACATATGGGCTGGATCATGCGCGGCAAAGCTCAAAATCAGACGCCGGCGGACATGAAACGGTATTGTCCGGATTTCGCGGACGATCGGTTTCATCAATGGCTGAACAAGTACTATTGGCTGCCGATCTCGCTGGTTGCTCTTGCGCTGTTGGCGATCGGGGGATGGACGATGGTCATTTGGGGCGTCGTTCTCAAAACCGTTGTCGGCTGGCATTTTACATGGCTTGTAAATTCCGCGACTCATCTTTGGGGCACGCGGAGGTTCGAGACGCGCGACGATTCGCGCAACAACGCGCTCATCGCCGCGCTAACATTCGGCGAAGGGTGGCATAACAACCATCACGCGTATCCACGTTCGGCACGTCACGGCCTGCGGTGGTTCGAATTCGACGTCAATTGGGTTCAGATACGGCTATTGGAAATGCTGGGACTTGCTAAGAATGTTTACTCTTACCAGATCGAAAAGGCGGAGCCCGCACCGCTAGTTGAAGCGATCGACCTGCAGCCGCTTAACGAAACGACTTAGATCTTCGCTAGTCGATATCGAAAAGCCTCGTCCGTAATGGCGAGGCTTTTTTAGTTCGGGCTGCTCACGGTTTCCATATAGGCCCTCGCCAAAGGAACGGGCGATGACGCAAACTCTTCCGGTTTTCCGAGAAACACGATCCGCCCTTTTTCCATAAGAGCGATCCGCGATCCGAGCAGCATTGCCTCATTCAGATCGTGCGTCACGAAGATCGCCGTCTTTCCAAGCTCGCGAACCAGCCGCGCAAATTCTTTTTGAAGATTGGTTCGCGTGATCACATCAAGCGCGCCGAAGGGCTCATCAAGCAAAACGATCGAGGGATCGGCAGCAAGTGCCCGGGCGACACCAACCCGCTGACGCTGACCGCCCGAAAGTTCGTGCGGATAACTCGGGGCGAACCTTAACGGATCGAGACCGACCATCCTCAACATCTCTTCTACTCGGAGAGGGATTTCGATCGGATCCCGATCGACTAGATCGAGCACCAACCCGACATTTTGCTCGACGGTGTAATGCGGAAACAGGCCTGCTTCCTGCAGCACATAGCCGATCCGACGACGAAGCTCGATCGCGTTCCAATCAAGGGTCCGTATGCCTTCTACGAAAACATCGCCCGCTGTCGGATCGATCAACCGATTTATCAATTTCAGCGCGGTCGTTTTCCCGCAGCCTGATTCACCGAGCAGGATCAGGACTTCGCCCTTAAGGACTTCGAGGTCTATCCGGTCCAGGATCACGGTTCCCCCGACCGTGTAACCCACAGAACTGAACCGTATTACTACCGTTTCGCTGGTCATACCGATAGTGAAAAATTCTATCACCCTGATACGAAATTCATATGGATTTCGCGTTCAGGCTGATCGACGCAAAAAGCTCTAAGACGTCCGTCAATGTAAGGAGCCG
>JAICPV010000461.1 GCA_025929655.1 Pyrinomonadaceae bacterium | reverse complement strand
TTCACGCAAAATCCGAATAGTGGCATGTAATCCTGGCCGGTTATGTAGTAAATATCGGCTTCAGGGGAAGGAGCGTTTGCGGCACCGCAGTTTGGCGGAATCTCCTCTGCCCGAAAATTCGGAAAGACCTTGGAGTATTTATCCTTAAGAACCGCGAAATTCCATCGTCCCACCTGTCTGTTATCGAGGGCTGCGGGAAGCACGTCTACACCGCGTCCGTTTGGTAATACGCCCACCGGGGCAAAGCCATCACGGATGCTTTTGGCAACCGAAGCACCGATGCCTTCGTCGATGAACACTTTCGCGCGGGAACCTCCAAGGTCTGGTGAAGCAACAACGGCTTTATCGGCGGCCGTTACGGCTTGTTTCGTTGAGTCGAGCTTCACGACGGCTTCGGCCGCCGTTACTGACACGACCCGTCCGGACGCGATCTTTTCCGCAGAATCGAACTTTGTAGCCGAGGGATCGAAAACGGAAACTATCGAGCCGACGCTGACGCCCTGTATCGCGCCGGCACGGATCCTGATCGTGTTTGGGTCGGCCGCGACGATCGGCACGTATGCATCAGCCGAACTTCCAAGGCTGCCGAAAACAGAACGCCGCTCGTCACCCTCGATCAATGGGGTTTGCGTCGGCCGCTCGGCTTCCACCTTGCGGATGACGTTTTCCATCAGCTCGCGGTAGCTCGTCTCGTTTCGGGCATTTTTTAATTCGTCTATCAGGTAATAGGTAAGGAGGCCAAAGACGACCGGCTCTTTATCGCTGCCGCATTCCTCAAAGCAAAATTTTTGCGTGGCAAGTTGTTCGGCTTGCGCCGCTGAAATAACGATGTAATCGCTCCCCGGCGGCAATACTGAACCTTCGGCTCCGTCGTCAACAGTTCCTGCCGAACGCGTCGCAATTCCCGGCATCGGGATCGTCTCGGGAACTGTCGATCGTGCTGGCAGGCGTCGGGCGTCCTCAGCATTTCGCGTTCCGGATCCCGAATGGCAGCTGTCAAAGATGTAGACGATATTCTCGGTGTATCGCTTCAGCTCCGACGTGAGGGCGAAGATCTCGTCGTCGGTTATATCGAAATTCTTCCCCTTTACGTCCTGGCTGTCATAGGTGACGAGCGTCTCGTCCAGTTTGTCCTTTTCGTCACCGTCGGCGTCCGGGGCCTGCGAGCCATGCCCGCTGTACTGGAAAAGCACAACGGCATCGCGGCGCCTGGTTTTTTCGAAATGAGCCTTCGCTTTGCTGATCAGGCTCGCTTGAAATGCGTTGAAGATGCCCTGTTTCGTCGCATCTTCATTTGTAAGCGTGGTAATGTTTGCCGGCGGGACCCGGTATCTTTCGCTTTCAAGCACCTTTCGCATTTCCACGACATCGGTTATCGAACCACGCAAGTCGGCCCATTTTGGCGTATTGAGGTACTTTCCGATACCAACTTGGAGCACGAACATAGGCGGCCGCTGCTGTTGAGCATCAACGCTTGTCCTCAAACCCGGGAACTCGCACATGGTCAGAAGACAAACCGCGGCGATCGCCAAAAACATTACTTTTGCTTTTCGAAGCCCCATCGCAGAAAAGTGACCAATAACTAACAAACGTTTCATGAGACGGAGAAATTATGCTCCGTGCTCTCCGCCCGTTTTGTAAAAAGGCGGATCGACAACACGAAAATGAATATTACGATCGCTGGTGAAAGCAGAAGAATAGGATGCTGCTGCAGACGCCCCAGATCGCCCGCGCTTGCCAGCATGTTTCCCAGGCTCGGTACCGGCTCCTGCAACCCGACTCCGAGATACGAAAGCGCCACTTCGGACAGCAAAAAATACGGAAGCATTATCGTCGCCTGGGTGATCAATGCCGGCGCTATGTTGGGAAAAATATGGCGAAACAGTATTGCGGGTTCAGTCAAACCGCCCGCTTTGGCCGCTTTGACGTACTCGTTCTCGCGTGTCGCCTTTACCAAGCCCCGCGCAAGCCGAGCCATTTCTCCCCAACCTGTCAGGGCAAATATCAAGATAAGGAGCATTGCCGCACTAAAAGCTGGGAGTTCGAGCGGGAACGCCGCCCTCGCCGCCAGTATGATGATCAGCGTCGGCAGCGCCAGGACCGAATCGGTGAACCCCATCAAGATCGCGTCCGCCGATCGGCCGGAATAGCCGCTCAACATTCCGAATAGTATCCCGATCGCGCTCGCTAAAAGCGTTCCGGCGAGGCAAACGATCAGCGAAAAACGTATAGCGATCACGAGCCTCGAGAATCGGTCCCTGCCAAGCGCATCTGTGCCCAGCAACGAGAGCCGTACTTTTTCGTCCGTCGTTCCGAATAAATGCACATCGGCCGGAATGAATCCGGCGATCAGATAGCTGCTTCCGCGGCCGAGGATCGTGACCGGAAACTGCTGGCCGATGACATCTTCGTAGCCGAAGTTGAGCCGGTCCGTAAGGACGCTTCGGTACACGAACGGCCGCAAACGAAAATTGCCGGCAGCATCACGAAACCGGACCGCGGAAGCGGGAGCGTTCGGTTGCTCGCGGACTTGCGCCTGGTATGGGTACGGAGCGATCGCGTCGCCGAAAATAA
>JAICPV010000066.1 GCA_025929655.1 Pyrinomonadaceae bacterium | reverse complement strand
GGTTCGTCGGACCCGAATGTGCATGCGACGCTTTCCATCGAGCGCGGGAACGCCGCAAGCACAGAATTCCCTTTAACTGCCGACGAATCGAACATAGGCCGGTGGGACGCAGACAACGGTATTTTCCCGGACGTCGATCTCGATGCATACGACCCGGATTCGAAGGTCTCTCGGAAGCACGCCAGAATAATCCGCCGCGATGGCGCATATTTCATCGAGGACCTTGGATCTACGAATGGCACCTTCGTAAATCGCGGGCGTCGATTGTTGCCGGGAACGCCCCAGGTGCTGACTACCGGCGATGAGATAATAGTTGGAAAGACATTTCTGAGATTTTACGTAAATAACTGATCCGATCGATGCCGAATTGTCCAGAATGTGAGTCTCAGGTTAGCGTCGGCGAGCAGTTTTGCCCGATGTGCGGCATAGCCCTCACATCCGCGGCGCAGCAGGCTCCTACCGCACCGCCAACACCCGAACCTGATCCTGAACCTGCCGAGGATGAATTTGACGGAACCATCATGATGGCTCCTGACGAACTCGCCAAGATGGCACAAGCTGCGAAGACCGATACTCCGCCGACCGTTCACGATGTCAAGATCGAACCTGAACCGGTTTCAACGCCAGTTTCAGACGACGACAGAGCTGTCGAAGATGTTTTTCGCGTCGACGAACCCGCACCGCCGCCGTTTCTGGGCGAGATAAAAGATACAAGTGAAAGCATCGATGTTCGATCGACGGCAGAGTATCGGTCGGAACGCGCACGAACGCTCGAATCCAAACTGCCGGAGAAGCCGGTCGATGAAATTGGATCGCCGGAGTCATTCGGAACTTCAACCGCAGAACCCGAAGGTGTTAATGATAGCGCCGTGTCTTCGATCAGCTTCGACGAAACTGTGCCCGACTCCCCGAAGGCTGAGTTTGCAGAAGATCGATTTTCGTTCGATGCAGTCGACGATAAGCGGCCCGCTCCCGTTCCGGACGCATCGTTTGGGAACGCATCTCAGGCTGAAGACGAACCGGTTCCTGAGATCGCAAAGCCGGATTTCGATCTGCCGGAGTACCAGCAGGACAACCCGATCTACGATTCGGTCAGGATAGTTGCTGCCGATCTTCCCGAATCACAGGATTTTGTTTCGACGCGGATACCTGTCAGTCGAGAGCTAACCGACCCAAAAGCCCCGGAGCCGGTACGCGGTTCTTCCGGCGAGATCGAACGATCGCAAACTGCACAGAATTTCGATGCAGGCACCAGCGACGGCAAGAAAGCCGGGAAGCTAAAACCGCTTTCCGAGGGAGCGATCCTGAATAACCGTTACGAGATCATTCGCAAGATCGGCGGCGGCGGGATGGGTGCAGTTTATTTGGCGAGCGACAACAACCTCGGCGGCGTACTGCGAGCTGTCAAAGAAATGGTTCAGGCCCATATTGAGGAGGACCAGCAGGAAAAGTCGATCAACGACTTTAAGCGGGAGTCGATGATCCTGTCGAGTCTCGACCATCCTTCGATTCCGACGATCTTCGATTACTTTTACGACGACGCAGAAGGGCGTTTCTATCTGGTGATGAAGTACATCTCCGGGGGTGACCTGGCGGCGAGGCTAAGAGCAGCTCCCGAGGGTAAGATCGATGAGCTTTCGGTTACCGAGTGGGCACTTCAGATCATCGACGTCCTTAATTACCTGCATAACCAGCCGTCGACGATCGTTTATCGAGATCTGAAACCGTCGAACATAATGATCGACGGCAATTCAGGTCGAGTGATGCTGATCGATTTCGGAATCGCGCGTTCGATCAGCCAAAAGGAAGAAAAGGGCGTCACGGCCGTAGGCACAATGGGCTACGCGCCGCCCGAGCTGTTCAGCGGAAACGTTGAACCGCGATCCGACATCTACAGCCTTGGCTCGACGATGTTTCATCTATTGACCGGTGCCGATCCTCAGAGCAATCCGCTTCTTATTTTCGATTTCCAGAAGAACCCGCGTCCGCGTCAGATCAATCCGCGATTGACCGACCAGATCGAGCGGATCCTGATGAAGGCGGTCGAGTATAACGCGGACCAGCGGTTCGCCTCCGCAGCCGAGATGCGCCAGATTCTGGAACAGCATCTTACAAATCTGAGAGCCGGGAACGTCACATTTGGTGTCGGGGAAATACCGGCTTCGGTGGCATTGCAGGACCAGACCGTATTTTGCGGCTTTTGCGGCCAGCGGATAGTTGCGACGGATATGTTCTGCGCATTTTGCGGATCGCGTCAGCCGATCGCCCAGCAGGGCGTACACGCTGTTCCGGCGCCGGCGGTAAAGCAATCCGTAACAGCAAAGCTCTTGATCGAAGGCACGACCGAACTGCCGATGCCGGCATTCGCTCTTCAGAAGGAAGAAAATTTACTCGGGCGCCGAGATCCGATGTCGAATATTTTCCCGGAGGTTGACCTTTCGAAGTTCGATCCGCAAACAAAGATCTCGCGTCGTCACGCACGAATTTGGAAACAGGGAAGCAACTTCCTTGTCGAAGATCTTGGATCGTCTAACGGAACGATCCTCTCGGCGGTCAATGCGAACACAGTACGTCTGACGCCGCATAAGCCGCAGATGCTGACGAGCGGGGACAAGATCAAGTTAGGGGATACGACCCTGCATTTCGTGATCGATTAGCATTATGAAGACGACTTCCGCGCCAAGGCCCGCGGTTCGACCTTTTCGCAGAGAAGTTGTGATCGGTTTTTCGCCCGAGTCGGTGCACGCGCCGTTTTTATTGCGTTGCGGCGCGCTTCTGGTCGATTATCTGTTGATCATCGCTGCTCCGGTGATCTTTCTTTTTGCCGGCCGCTTTTTCGGCCAGGACGGTTCCGCTCTCATCAACGGCGAGTTGAGTAACGCGGGCTGGCTGGTTGCAATGATCGTTACGGTGGCCAATCTTGTTTTGCTGCCGGCCGTTGCGGGCCAATCGGTCGGAAAGATGTTTGCCGGAATAAGAATAGTGAGGATCGACGGGTCTCCGGCAAGTGTTCGTAGTATCGTGTTTCGTCAAACGATCGGGTATATTACGGCGGTCATCACATTTGGCCTCGGCTTCTTTTTCGCCGCGTTCAGCCCCTCGGGACGGTCGCTGCATGATCTGATCTCGAGAACCGTGGTGATCCGCGGGCGAAAGTCGATAGTCAGTTGAATTTGAATTTATGGCGCAGCTGATCTTCAAGACATCCAGTGCCCCGATGGAGAACGTTCCGCTCTCGCGGCTTCGAACGACCATCGGGCGGTCCGCGCGCAGCGACCTTTGCATCCCGGATGCATTCGCTTCGCGGCTGCATGCCGAGGTGCGCCAGGAAGGCGACAGTTTTTGGCTCCAGGATCTTGGTTCCGCGAACGGTACCCGCTATAACGGTATGCCGGTTAAGAGTCCGGTACCTATTTCTTCCGGCGGCGAGATCCAGATCGGCGAGACCGTGATGGTCTTTGATGACGAAAAAGCTGCGCCGGTACATCATTCGACATTGATCGCGAACCACACCGAGGCCCTCGATCCATCGAAGACGATCTCATTCCAAAGCCGCAAGATACCCACGACAGAGTTCTTAAAGGGACAGTTCTCCTCGCGCAACGACCTTCTCGGCTTGATCAGTAAGGTAGGTGTCGCGCTGCTCGGCTCCAGCGGCGTCAGCGATACACTCAACCAGGTTGCTACGCTTGTGTTCGAGGCAGTTCCCGCGGACCGCTGCGTCATCATGCTCCGGGACGGTACGGGTTCCGAAGAAATGAAGATCATGGTCGCTCGGGACCGTGGGTCTGAAGAACAGCTTCAAGAAGTACGAATTAGTCGCACTGTGATGGACGAAGTGCTAAAGAACGGTAAGTCGGTTCTGACGGCCGATGCCCAGCACGATCCGAGATTCGCCAGCCAGACAATAGCTTTGCAGGGAATTCGTTCCGTTCTGGCCGTGCCGCTGAGCGTTGACGAAAGAAATGTGTTCGGGCTGATCTATGCGGATTCGCCTACGTGGGAAACAACATTCACGGAGGAACACCTAAACATTCTTACGACGCTCGCTTCGGTTGCATCCATACGAGTCGAAAACGCAACATTGCTCGAGGAACGTTTCCAACGCGAGCGTATGGAACGCGAATTGGAGCTCGCAACCGAGATCCAGCAGCGTTTCCAGCCATCCGGTCCGCCGCAGATCGAGGGCTATGAATTTCAGGGAATATCTTTTTCCTGTTACGAGATCGGCGGGGATTATTACGATTTCATCCAAAAGCCGGATGGGAAAATGGTAGTCGCCCTGGGCGACGTGTCCGGAAAAGGTACCGCGGCGGCCCTTTTGATGTCGAGCCTGCATGCCGCAGTTCATGCCCAGGTTGTCGGTGCGGGCACATTAGGCCAAACGATCACATCAGTGAATGAATATCTCGCTGAAAATACGCCGGCAAATAGGTTCGTGACGCTGTTTGCTGCGGAACTTGATCCGCTGACCGGAAAGTTTGTTTATATAAATGCCGGGCATAATCCGCCCCTCGTGGGCAGGTGCGACGGATCGATCACGCAATTAGGCTCCGGCGGGCTGCCCCTGGGAATTATGGCGGGCGCGGAGTACGAAACCGGAGAAATGCAGCTAAATCCCGGCGAAGCTTTAGTTGTATACTCCGATGGCGTGTCCGAAGCGGTGAATTTGAAGGAAGAAGAATTCGGGATCGACCGCCTTATAGAGGTCGTACGAAAAAACCTTACCGCTTCCGCCGCGGGCTTACGTGACAAAGTCGAATCGGCACTCTCGGCCTTCACGGAAACAGCTCCGGCGAACGACGACATTACGCTGGTGATCGTCAAACGAAAAGCTTAGAAACGGATCGAGACAATTTGACACTTTCGACCGTTTGCATGTTGGCAAGGTTCCTTTCGCGAAGGAACCCTTCACTGCACCGATTCAACTTGATCAATTGCAGTCCGGAAGGGGGCATCGGTCTCCCGCTCTTCGCGTCAGTAACCCGCACGAAGTACGGGCTTTTTTAGCCCTCCCTCACGGTCAGGCTTCTGCTAATACACGAAAGCGCTTTCGGTCGGGATGTCGCCGTTCACACCGAACTGCTGTGACAGCAGCGTGTTCGTGACCGGACGACAAGGAAAAACTTAGCTAATAACAACGAAATTGAGCGTTAAAACATGTTGACCAAAGCATAGGATTTCCATTAAGCTTTAATTGGCAAGTTCATTGCCGTCCCCGCCCCATGCCTCGCCTGAAAACCAGAGTTCCTCTTGTTTATTTTGTAATTGCCGCGCTTCTGCTCGTGGGGCTGATTCCGCTCGTCCTGACGGGTTGGTTTCTTTCGGAAAAGAGCGCCGGCGAACTTCGAGCAGTTGAAAACCGATACCAGATCCAGCTTGTACAGGAAAAAGCACGGCAAATCGAGATGTTCGCACAGCGAAATACCGATCTGGTAAAGGGACTGGCAAATGCCTTTGCTCTTTCCGGCGATCCTAAACTGTTTGCCTCCACCGCGACCGACCAGCAACTGAGCAACACACTCCGCGAAAACCCGGACGTGCTGGCGATATATGTCCATCATGTGGCCGGCGAGCCACTTTCTTTATATCGACCCGGCAACATTCAAAAATTGGAGATCGACGGCATCGCTGAGGATTTTGAACCCAAGATCGGGAATGAGCCGCTTTTCGTTGGGGAGCCACAAATTGCCGGTGCCTCAAAAGAACCGGTAATTGTGTTAGGCGCACCGGTAATCGCCTCGGGAACAAAGCTGGCGTCGGTGGTCGCCATTGTTTCGCTGAAAGGCATTTCCCGAAGCGTTGTGGGTAGTTCACCCGCCACCGAGGCCGAGCTTTGGCATTCGGGCCTACCGATCATTTTTGTGGTCGATGCTCACGGTAAAGCGGTTTTTCATCCCGATGTGCAGTTGGTACAGCAGCGGCGGTCGATGAGTGAGCTAAAGATCGTTTCTGAATGGCAGGAAGCAAACCAACAGATCGAATCGGGGCTCGTACCGTTCAAGGCTGAATTCGACGGCGGCTCGCATGAAATGATCGGTGCGTATTCGACCGTCAGTGTTGGCAACGGAGTCAAGCTCGGCGTTATCACGATGCAGGACGAGGCCCGCGCATTAGCATCCGTCGGTGAGATGAGAACGCAAACCTGGATCATCAGCCTGGCGTTTGCACTCGTGGCCTTGATCATCGGGTCGATGTTCGCGAGATCTTTGACCTCACCGATCCATAACCTGGCCGTGGCTGCGCAACGGATCGCCGGCGGAGATCTATCCAGCCGTGTTGAAACCAAAAACATTACAGAGATAGGGACCCTCGGCGAATCGTTCAACACCATGAGCGACAAGCTTGAGGAGCATATTGCCAGCCTGGCAAAAGCCGCACGTGAGAACCGCGAGCTTTTCGTCGGTACGGTGAAAGCCTTAGCCGCAGCTATCGACGGCAAAGACAAATATACGCGCGGCCATTCCGAACGGGTGGCACGGATCTCGGTCGCTATCGGAAAACAATTGGATCTTCCGGAAGACGAGCTCGAAACTTTGCGTATCAGTGCATTGCTGCATGACGTCGGCAAGATCGCGATCGACGACAGTATCTTAAAGAAGCCGGCGGCATTGACCACCGAAGAGTTCGAGATCATGAAGACGCATCCGGTTCGCGGCTATAAGATCATGTCGCAGATCCCCGCGATGAAGGATTTTCTTCCAGGAATGTATATGCACCACGAGATGGTGAACGGCAAAGGATACCCTCAGGGCCTGACCGATGAACAGATACCTCTGCAGGCGAAGATCGTTTCTGTCGCGGACACTTTCGACGCGATGACGATAGACCGTCCTTATTCCAAAGGCATGCTTCTGCCGGAAGCCCTAGGCAAGATCAAAGAGCTCGTAGGCATCCGTTACGACGCAACAGTCGTTGATGCCCTGGTTCGGGGATGCGATGCCGGCGAGATCGGACGCGGCGTGGTCCAATTCCTAAACAAACAGGCAAATAAGCCTTCGCTCGCAGACGACGAAGCGGAAGATATTCTTCAGATACCGCCTCCAGCCCAATATGGAGCAGCAAACGACCAACGAGAAATGGCAGGTTGAAGTCGCCGGGCAGATCTATGACGCCACGTTCGGCGAGCTTGGCGATTGGATCGGCGAAGGTGCACTCCAGCCTGAAGACAAAGTTCGGAAAGGGAATTTGCGGTGGATCAAGGCGCACAAGGTTCCCGGGCTCGTATCGTTTTTCAACGCAAAAACGCGTGGGGAGGCGATGCCCGTGGTCGTTACTCATGCGAATACAGCAGAAACCTGGCACATGCCGCTGCCGGCGGACGATCTTCGAAACGTCGCGGAAATGCCGGCGGGAGCGACAGCCCCAGCTGCTGAAATAGAAATCGAAACGCCGTCGATCGAAAATCTGCGCGCTTCGAACCCAAACTTTTGTGCGAACCACGACGGCATCGAATCCGCGTTTCTTTGCGACAGCTGCCTTAACGGGTTTTGCAAATCGTGCCCGAGATCATACGGCGGGACCGTAAAGCTATGCCCCAATTGCGGTTCGCTCTGCAGACCGGTCGCCGAGGTACACGCAAAAGAAATCCGAAACGTGCGGCATTCGGCTGCGTTCACGGAAGGATTCGGATTCAACGATTTTACTCGAGCCATCGCCCACCCTTTCAAATTCAAAACAAGCCTCTTTTTCGGTGCCGCGATGTTCGCGGTCTTTTCGATTTCGCAATCGGCAACTGCGATCGGAGGGATGGTGATGTTCGCGTCGGCAATGGTCTGCTTTATGCTCGCGAACATGATGACGTTCGGCGTGCTCGCGAACACAGTAGAACGCTTCACGCAAGGCGACCTCGAATCGAACTTTATGCCGACGTTCGACGATTTCTCGCTATGGGAAGATGTTGTGCACCCGTTCTTTTTGAGCATCGGCATTTACATTAGTTCATTCGGGCCGTTCATAGTTGTATTCCTGATCGGCACTTATCTGGTAATGAGCTCGGTCTCGTCACAGATGAATTCGTTTCAAAGCGAAGTGGAACGTCTGCCCGGGACGCATTATTACCAAGGTCGCAACACCCTCGAGCAGTCGGAGGAGATCAAACGCGTTCTTGGAGAAACGGTCGAAGCACACGATGAAACGATCGGCGAATACAACGAGGCGGCAACCGGAAATTCAAATATCGCGGTTACCACTCCGACACCCGACGAAGCCGAAGAGCTTTGGCGAATGGCACAGGAAGGACGGAAGAAAGAACTCGAAGCCGTTCTTGGAAAGACAAAGGAAACTCAGGAAAAGGAATTCAACGAGTTCACTTCGAACCTTCTTCAGCTCGCGGCACCGCTCGTTGTGATCGGTGCGCTCACCTTCCTCTGGGGCATGTTCTTTTTTCCCGCCGCATGCGCCGTCGCGGCATATACTCGGTCGTTCATGGCGACGATCAATCCGCTCGTGGGCCTTGATACGATCAAAAGGCTCGGCACCGATTACGCGAAGATAATGCTCATGGGATTTGTACTATTGATCGTTTCCGGATTTTTCGGTGCCATTTTCGGCTTGATCTTTTCGCCGTTTGAGCTTCCGGGAATGGGCAACCTCGTTGCGAAGGGGTTCTCATCGATCGTCACGTTCTATTTGTCCGTGGTGTTCGCCTGCATACTCGGCTACGCGCTTTTCAAGAATTCGGATAAACTGCAATTGCTGAAATAGGATGAAATAGGAAAGGCGACATCTTTCAAAATAACGCACGTTGTTTAGCGTGCGTTATTTTTTTATACTTGAGCTTTT
>JAICPV010000118.1 GCA_025929655.1 Pyrinomonadaceae bacterium | reverse complement strand
GATCCTCGCACTTTTCGAAACCGCCGGATAGCACTTGGACCGCACGCGGCTCGCGTGCAAACCGGGGCGAAGCACGGAAAAGGTTTAATCGCGAAATGGCGATAGATTTTCTATCTCGTGCCTGTCCGCTGGCAGTCTTTTCCCATCAAAGTCGGCAACATTGATGACCCCGATCCCGGCGGAAGTCAAAAAGATCGCTTCCGCTTTATCCAGTTCTTCCATGCCCGCCTCGACCTTTTCGCAGTAAAGGTTTTCCAGAATGTACTCCCGCGTGGTGCCGGCTAAACATCCTGTTTTCAAGCTCGGCGTGTAAAGCTTGCCGTTCGTTAACCAAAAGATGTTTGCCATGCACGTAGATGCGATCTCGCCGCGTTCGTTGAGACGAACCGCCTCGTCAAAACCGCGCCTTTTTGCTTCTTTATAAGCAAGAAGATTTTCGAGATAGTTACAGGATTTGATCCCCACAAGAGGCGAAGTGGTGTTGATATGGTGCGGCGAAACGGTCAGCGAAAATCCTTCCGGTAATGGCCGCCGTTCGGCCGTTATGATCGAAAGGCTTGTTTTCTTTACATTGCTGGACGACCAGACCTCGCTTTCGCTTTCGTCCGCAAACATGATCCGCGCCCGGCCTTCTTCCAGGCGCTTACCTTCCAGTTTCAACGTCAGCCCTTCGAAAACTTCCGCCTCGCTGTATTCGGAGATATCGATCTCGAGCTTTGCGGCATTCGCCGTCAGCCGCCGCCAGTGTTTCTCCCATAGAAAAGGCCCCCGATCGATAATGGCGATCGTTGTAAAAACGCCATTGCCGTAAAGAGATGCAGAGGATATCTCGGGCATTTATGCGAGCCTTGCGGCGTTCGACTCCGTTGTTTTCATTCTGCCTTTTTACTGTGACAGAACTCCGAGACAAGTTCTGTTACAACATCACTTTTCTCTTCCGCCGGAATATGACCGCAGTTTCGAAGAACGACGAAACGGGAATGAAGGATCTTGTCATGCAGCGAAAAGCCGTTGTGGATACCGACGACCTTGTCATCTTCACCCCATATGATCAACGTGGATTGTTCAACAAGGTGGGCGTCCTGTTCCAGCCGGCAAGCCCGCCAATTTCGTGAGGTGGCAAGCAGCGAATGATGCGCGTCGGCAGCCGTCAGCGGGCGAAGGACGTTCGCAATGCGGTCGTCTGTGATCAGATCGTGATTCGCGCGTGCAAGCGTCGAACGCATTCGTTTTCGCAGCATAAGCCGTGAATCGACGAGGAAAGGCGCGAGAGCTTCACCAACGCCCGGGACCGAGACCATCCGCAGGATCGGGTGCTGAAGAACCTCATCGTTGCAGACGGCATCGATCAATACCAGCTTTTCCACGCTCGCAGAATAGTCCAGGGCCAGCGTCATAGCGACGGCGCCGCCGTACGAGCTGCCGACGACCGTCGCCCGGCCGATACCGAGACGCTGCATGAAACGCGAAACGATTCGGGCCTGAGCGCCGATCGTGTATTCAAACCACCGCGGCTTCGAAGTGTAGCCGAAACCAACCAAGTCCAACGCGATGACGTGAAATCCCTTGTCGGCTAGCATCGGGGCGACCTTGTGCCAGACGTAGAGCGAAGCGGTGTAGCCGTGTATCAGAATGAGAGACGGTTTCGACGGATCGCCAAATTCCTGAAAGTGAATTCGAATACCGTCGACGTTCACGAAATGCGAATTGTCGGAATGCGGGACCAGCGCGGCAACACGGTCCCAATCGACGGTTTTCGCTCGGGTCAGCATTTTCACCGCAACAGCAGCGCCCAATCCTCCACCAATAGCCAATGCAAGATTTCGTGCTTTCATCTCCAAACCAATTCTATCCCAAAACTATTCTAGGTTTGATACAGCTTTCTGCCGCATCGTAAACTCCGACGGCGATCAAATTTCCGTCCGGCACAAAAATCGCGATGAACGCTCCATCGTCAAGATCTCCGCGATCGATTCGCGTCGACATTCCATTGAGCGTCGGAGCCAAACGCTCGTTAGGAAGATCGACGCCTGGTAATTCGGAGACTAACGTTTCGATAGAGAGCAAAAGACTCGCAGCGTTTTCGGCCTGCTCAAGTGCTACTAAGCCGACCGCATTCTCCAGAAGGAAATCGCCGGCTCTTGTGCGCCGCAGCGCGGTCAGATGCGCGCCTGTCCTGAGCCCCTTGCCGATATCTTCGGCGAGAGTTCGGATATACGTCCCCGCCGAACACGCGACACGAACTTTGATCTTCTTTTCATCACCGCCAACATCCGCTTCGAGAATTTCAAGTTCGTTAATCTCCGTGTCAAATGGTTTACGTTCGACCGTCTCACCTTTTCGAGCGAGTTCGTACAGCTTTTTTCCGCCGACTTTTTTAGCCGAAAACATCGGCGGCACCTGTCGGACCCGGCCGCGAAATTTCGCAAGCACCCGCTCGATATCCTCGATGGAGATCTCCGGAGTTTCGTCTTCGCCGAGCGCGTTCCCCGTGAGGTCTCCGGTGTCGGTGGCATAACCGAACCGGATATCTGCGATGTACTCCTTTTGATCTTTGTCGACAAACTGAGCGAGCCGCGTCGCTTTGCCGATCAACAAAACAAGCACGCCGGTCGCAAACGGGTCGAGCGTGCCGGCGTGTCCCACGCGTTTTGTTTTCAAAACTCGGCGAACTCGGTTGACGACGTCGTGAGACGTGACGCCAACGGGCTTATCTATGATCAATACGCCGTCCATTTATTCGAATGCGATCTCGGCCCGCAGAGGCAAATGGTCGGTCGCCTGAGCAGGATTCTCGATATCCGAAACGACATTGCATTTGGGAAGGCGATCGGCGAACTGCGAAGGAGCAAAAACGTAATCGAGGCGTACGTTCGGGTCCCACGCTGGGAAGGTAAAACCGGGCTCCGTGTGAAGTTTTCGATAGATGTCGATATAACCTGCGTCGAGCATGATCTGGATCGTCCGGTATTCGATCTTGCCTCCAAGCAGGAACGCGAGAATACGGTAACGCCACGGAAGCTTTTGCATGTCATGTACTTCGCCCGGCGCAAGCGTGTTAAAGTCCCCGACGAGGACATGAAAATCTTTGTTTTTTTCCTCGATCGCTTCGAGCAAAGCCCGCACCTCACGCATTCGTCCGCGCTCGGTGTAATTGGAATGCGTAGCCCGGAGGTGAATGTTGTATATACGAATGCCTTCGACCTCGATCTCCATGAAAGCACGCTGCAGGTCGGGGTGGTAACGCCATCCGAAATTGCCGACTTCGAGACGGCTAATGAAACCGACGGAGTGACTGCGTTTCGCTCCGTGATGCGGCATTTCGCAGAGCTCGGCGAGGCGCTCGACGACTTCCGGCTTCGTCGCTTCCTGCAGCGCTACGACATCCGGTTTGATCCCGTTAATGACCGCCGCGATGCGTTCTTCGCGTCCGATCCCGCCGAAGCGGATGTTGTAGCTCATCAGCCGAATAGTCATTCTTCCGCAGGCCTTTCCACAAGAGTGAGATACGGCTGTCCGAGCCATCCCTCGCGCATTTCGAAATAGAAATTCTGCGATGCCTGGATCGTCACCGGCCGGCCACCGGCGATCGCGGATAATCTATGACGCAGTTTCTTCAGTTTCGGGCCGGCGATGTCGTCGTCGCCTTCCTTCACCGGATGAGTATGGATGCCGGGTATCCAAAACCCTTCGAGCGAGAAATATTCGATCGCTTCGGGGCCGACGAGTGTGATGTCGAGATCGCTGGTCATCGGGCCTTCGCCGTCGAACGGGGTCCCATCTTTGAATCGATAGCCGGTGACCGAGCTGCCGCCCAGCACCGCTGTCGTGTTCGGCGGCATTTCTTCCAGCAGTACGTTGCAAAAGTCGTTAAAGCGCTCGCGGTCGCCGTTGAACGCAAGGCGTATCGCGTTCTCCCGCTTTTCGTCCTCGGTCAGATTCGCCTCGATCTCTTTTAACTCTTCTATGTCCACGATGTTTCCTGTGCTATTCAGTATAACAATGTGGCGTCGTCGTCCCGATCCTAATGAAAAGCGAGAGCGTATTGTAAAGGACGTCGAGCGGTCGCGTGAGCGGACGATGAACCGCGCCGTAAAGCTTCTGGCGGCCAAACCGAGATCCGTACTTGAACTGCGCGAACGGCTTTTGGAAAAACTCTGGACCAATGAGGAGATCGTCGATCGCGTGATCGCGAAACTGAAGGAATACGGTTACCTGGACGACGAACAGTACGCCCGCGACGTCGCCGTTTCAAAGCTGCGGCAAAAACCTCAAGGGAAACGGCGGCTGCAGCAGGCGATGTCTCAAAAAAAGCTCGACCGCGAAATTGTAGAGCACGCGATCCGTAACGCGTACGAAAAGCATCCCGAACAAGAATTGATCGACGCTGCGATCGACAAGCGAGTTCGGCTAAAGGGTATTCCACGAACGCGTGAGGAAGAGAAGAAGTTTTACGATCATTTGATGCGTTTGGGATTCGGTTACGGCCTGATCAAAGAAAAACTGAACGCACTGCTCACACGGCCCGCTTCCGAATAGTTTCAAAGTTCTGAATCCATCGCGCTCCCGCGAGCGAAACCTCATGCATAGGGAGACGGTCCCTAAAAGAAACAAAAACCAGAATTCGGAGGGAGCAATGAAAAAGTTATTCGCAGGTATTTTTGCGTTTGCAGTTATGGCAGTTGTAGGATCCGCAAGCGTCTCGGCGCAGATGATGGGGATGAAAGACTACAACCCGATGGTCGGCGGGGCAGCGATGTATCGAACGAAAGACATCGTCGACAACGCGATCAACTCGGCCGATCATACGACTCTGGTCGCTGCGGTCAAGGCGGCCGGGCTGGTTGAGACGCTAAAAAGCAAAGGGCCCTTCACGGTATTCGCCCCGGTAAATGGCGCGTTCAAGAAGCTTCCGGAGGGCACCGTGGAAATGCTTTTGAAACCGGAAAATAAAGCAATGCTGACCAAAGTGCTGGCCTACCATGTCGTTGCCGGAAATTTCGATTCGAAGGCAATCGTAAAAGCGATCAAGAAAGGGAACGGAACCGCGGAATTCAAAACCGTCGCTGGCGGCAAGCTTTGGGCGATGCTGGACGGCGACAAGGTTGTGTTGAAGGATGAAAAAGGCGGAATGTCGACCGTGACGATCGCGGATGTTCGGCAATCGAATGGTGTCATTCACGTGATAGATTCGGTTGTTCTTCCGAACTAGCGGCTTTAAGGATCGGGCCCGCGTGAAATATCGAACGCGGGCCAATTTATTTGCGATAATGTTGGATAATAAAACGAGGAAGCGGTGATGAAAATAAAAGCATTTTTGCCTATTGGTCTGATCGTCGCGTTAGCTATGATCTCGGTCGAGGCGACCATCTCGCTGACGCATGAAATCGTCATCAACGACGTACAACCGACGTCGACGCCTTCGACGCCCTCGAAAGTCACGGCTTCGGAAAAGTTCGACGGGATCAAGGTCGCGAAAACCGATGCCGAATGGAAAAAGGTCCTGACGCCCGAGCAGTTTTATATTCTCCGGGAAAAAGGGACTGAGCAGCCATTTACCGGCGAATACGATAAGAATAAGAAGGCGGGAACATACCACTGCGCGGCGTGCGGGCTGGCGGTGTTCAGGTCCACGACGAAGTTCGATTCGGGAACCGGCTGGCCCAGCTTTTACGCGCCGATCCATAGACAGAATGTGACAGAACACGAAGACCGCAGCATCGGCGAAGTGCGAACGGAGGTGACCTGTGCACGATGCGGCGGGCACCTCGGCCATGTTTTCGATGACGGGCCGGAGCCGACGGGTTTGCGATATTGCATCAATTCTGTAGCGTTGAAATTCAAACCGACGAATTAAGAGAATGATCAGAACAGTTTAGCGGGTGGCCTCAGGCCGCCCTTTTTATTTCAGGACAACGGTGGTCGAAGACCACCTGCTCAACCGAACGAGTTTTTTTGTTGTGATAGAATCGCGTTTTATGACAGGTAACGAAATTCGCCGGAAATTTCTGGATTATTTCGAGCGCAGCGGACACAAAGTGGTACACTCGTCGCCACTGCTGCCTGCGAACGACCCGACGCTGCTTTTCATCAACGCCGGAATGAACCAGTTCAAGGACGTTTTTCTCGGACTCGAAAAGCGCGATTACAAACGCGCGGTCACGTCGCAGAAATGTCTTCGTGCGGGCGGCAAGCACAACGACCTGGACGAAGTGGGGAAGACGGCCCGGCACCACACATTCTTCGAAATGCTGGGCAATTTTTCGTTCGGCGATTATTTCAAGAATGAAGCGATCGAATACGCGTGGGACCTTTTGGTGAACGAGTTCGAACTGGAGGTGAACCGTATGTGGTTCACTTATTTCGAGGGTGATGCCGATGTCCCAGCGGACACGGAAGCCCGCGACCTTTGGATAAAAATGGGTGCGGCCCCCGAACGTGTACTGCCGTTCGGAAAAAAAGACAACTTCTGGCAGATGGGTGACACCGGGCCGTGCGGGCCGTGCAGCGAGATCAGTTATTACCTGGGCGATGCGCCGAACGATCCGGAAAAGAATTCGCCGTTCTGGGTTAACGGGCCCGGCGACACAACGGTCGAGATTTGGAATCTGGTCTTTGTGCAATACAACCGCACGCAGGAACCGGACGGCTCGTTCAAACTGACGCCGCTTCCAACTCCATCGGTCGATACCGGAATGGGACTCGAACGGATGACGATGGTCATGCAGAATGTGAAAACGAATTACGAGACCGACCTGATCCGCCCGATCGTGGAATTCACCGCCGAGCTGGCCGAACCGATCGCAAACAGATCTTTCGGGATCTGATATCTTGAGGTGCTCATATGAAAAGTCGAATAGGTATATTGCTCGCGACAGGGTGTCTCGGGCT
>JAICPV010000192.1 GCA_025929655.1 Pyrinomonadaceae bacterium | reverse complement strand
GGACGCCGACCGCGGTTGCGGCGCTCACGGTCACAACTGCTTTGAAACGCGCGCCACGAATGATGTCACGACTATATCGGCGTGATGCAGCGATCGGCCTTGCCGATATCCTGCTTAGGTTCGATGTGCAGGACGTGCCGCGGTCGCTCATCGATTTCCGGATATTTCGTGAAGAGCTGGCAGGCCTTTCGGAGACCGAGATGCGGGAAAAAGCGTTTTCCGGGGAAGATATCGTCACGCTTCCGCAAATCGTTCACGCCGCGCCGATAAGCGATCATTTTCCCGAATTTGGCTCCGCTGAACCTGAAAGGTCTGTCGCCGGCATAGGTTTCAAGGATCAGCAATACGGAGAAAACGACGAGATCGCATGGTTCGCGGCCGAGATCGACTCAAAGCTCGAGGCCGATGCGAGCCTGACGCAGGAATGGTGCGATCGCCTCGCCGATGCCGCGGATGCGCTCGGGTACAGGAATTACAGGATCTGGCTTGTTTCGCCCGAGGGTTTTTCCGACGGCGCCCTAGACAACCTCGCCGATCGGAACGGCTTCGGTTCGAGCCGACGGCAGGCGGAACTGTTGCGCGAATTTCTTTCCGGGACCGGGGCCGCGTCCGGACCGCCCACCGCCGTTTTCGAGGTCGTTATCCCGACCGGCGGGGAGGCCGAGCTTGTTGCAGCGCACGCTTTGGAGGAGATCGCACGCAGAAACGAGTTTCCCGCAAAAACCGTCAACCAGATCAAGACCGCCGTGGTCGAGGCATGCATAAATGTGTCGGAGCATTCTTTATCGCCCGACGGCAAGATACATTTGAAGTTCGCGGTGAGTAAAGAAAGGATCACGATCACCGTCTCCAACCGCGGACTCCGGCTCACGGATAAAACTGTGGCCGGCACCGCTGACGAACAGGGCCGACGCGGCTGGGGGCTCGGCCTTATACGGAACCTGATGGACGAGGTTCGGGTCGTCCCCGTCGACGACGGTTCAAGGATCGAAATGACGAAATATCTGGAACCCGCAAAGAAAAATTCCTGATCCAGCAAAATTTGTTCGACCTGAAAAGAATTTCCGTTTACACTACAGGCTGGTCTCTCAGACGCCCGCCTTATGTTTTGCCCAAATTGCGGTTCAGACAACAGCAATGAACGCCGCTTTTGTTTCAATTGCGGGCGTGCGTTCGTGTCGGCGCGTGCCGAAACGAGTGCTGCAGAACCTGTCGGCGCCGCTTCTCCCGGAGCTGAACGCAATGAATTTCTCGACAGCCTCTCCGGGCGGAATGAATTCATCGACAGCCTTTCAGGCCGAAATCAGTTTTTAGACAGCCTTTCCGGCTATCGGATCGACGGCGCCCAGGCTGTCGAGAAAACGATCTTCGTACCGAGTACGGACGAGGAAAGAATGATCACCCGCGCAGGCAAAACCGAAGCGGCCGATCCGGTATTCGAAGATGAAGAAGCGGACGACGCTTTCGAGCAAAGCCTTTCCGGATTGAGAATTAGCGAATCCGAGCTTGAAGAGGCAGAAACGCCGGATGCCGATGGAGCTGAGATCGAATTGCCCGTGCAGGACGCCGATCCGGGACCACCAGGGCCGGAAATCGAGGTTCTTGACGAAGACGTCGAACTGTTGCGTCCTGAGGTCGCCGTCGAATCGAAGCCAGGAACGACGTGGGGAAAGTCGTTCGCACGTGTCGTGGTGATTCTTATATACGGTGCCGCGGCATTTGCGGTCGGTTCGGCTGTGACAATGCGTGCGTTCGATCTCCCGCATCGGATTCCTTCGATCACTGATCTACCGGTAATATCAGCGTCTGTCGATCCGGAAGCGCCGCCGAATGGGATGGTATTTGTGCCTGGTGGAGAATTCAAAATGGGGAGCGATCAAGGCGACGCTTTCTCGAGGCCGGAACATTTCGTTACCGTGGGTCCTTACTTCATCGACCAGACCGAGGTCACGAACGAAGCTTACCTCGAATTCGTGAGGGCCACGGGGCATGAAACGCCCCCGACGTGGGTAAATGAAAATTTTCCGGTCGGCGAAGAGCGATTTCCCGTTATTGGCGTCACCTGGTACGATGCCGCCGAATTTGCGGCGTGGAGCGGAAAGCGGCTTCCCACGGAAGCTGAATGGGAATTTGCATCGCGCGGAAGCGACGGCCGCGTATACCCTTGGGGAAGCGAGTGGAACGCATCGGCGGTAAACGCTGAAAGCATCGCGAAGGGAGCGAGAGAGGTCGGGCAGGGCGCGACATCGCCATTCGGGATCTACGATATGGCCGGGAATGTCTGGGAATGGACCGCCAGCAACGCGCGAGGATTTTCCGGCGGAAAGCGGATCCCATGGTCGCGTCTGCGACTGAAGATCATTCGCGGCGGAAACTGGCAGAGCGACAAACGGACTGCGACAACCTTCTTTAGAGGCTTCTATGGAGCTTCAGGGGAAAAGGACTACAAGGGTACGGGTTTCAGATGCGTGAAGGATATTCCAAAAGAACGATGAAGCGACTGACGGCCGCTCTTTCGATCCTGTGTTTCATCGCATTTTTATCGCTCCATGCGTCGGCACAGGGCGCCGACGGAAGAACGGAAGCTTTACCTCGCAAGGGCACCATACGAAAACCGATTCGGAAAACTGTAAAAAGCTCTGCCCGAATCACAAAGAAGACCACCGCCCGCGTTTTACCGTCGCCGAAGCCTCTGGCACCGGACCTGGGAACTTTGTCGGCCGTAATCAATGAGAGCGACAGTCGTGTCTACCTTTCGTCACTGACCGTTCCCGAATCGCTCGTATTTGTCACGCCCCGTCGCCAATCCTCCTTTTGGAGAATGCTGGCGCCTGGCCGATATTACCTAACGATCAAAAAGCCGGGCTTTTTCGACGAAGTGCGCACGGTGGACGTCAGCGCTCGCGGCAGGCATAGATTGGCGATCAGCCTTCGACCCGAAATGGCGGTTTTGACGCTAGGCGTCAACATTGCAGACGCAGAGATCGACGTCGAACGCGTGGGGAAATTCAAAGGGACGATAAAGAAGCATTTATTGAAGCCTGGCAGATACCGTATCAACGTGAAGCGGCGTGGGTATGAAACGCAGACGGTCGCCGCCGATCTCACTATGCCGGGAGGCGAACAAAAGATTTCCGTGGTGCTGAAACCGCTGCGGATAGACTCTATACTTGCCCAGGCGGACGTGTTGCTTTCTAAAGGCGATCTCGACGGCGCGGCGCTGCTGGTGTACGATGTGCTTTTGATGAATGCGGAGCACGCGCGCGCAAATACGCTCTACGGGTTCGTCGAGCTGCGACGCGGCAACGCGTCGTCCGCCAGCTACTTTCTTAAAGCGATCAGCGGCGGCGCAACTGTCTCTATCCCCGCAAAGGTCATATTCGCGAACGAACTCGCCGATGTTCAGATCGCGATAAACCGGGACGCGATCGCGTTTCGAAGCGCAAAACGTGCTGAGCTCAATTTCCGGATAACGACATCCAACCTCGACGAGTTTTTGCGTTCGGCCGGCTTGCCCGCTTTCATCACCGTCAAAGGCGAAAGCGACTTTTTCGGAAAGGTTATACAGCCGAATCTGACGATCTACTCCAATGCGGCATTAACGGACAAAACTTCGGGGCAGGTCATTTGCTCTTCGGCCAGATCCTGTGCCACGGATATTGACATCCTTTTCAACGTTATATCCGCCTGGCGCGATATAGCGGCAACCGCTTCGCGAAAATAGCTCTATGGTTCTTTAACGCTTTTTTGTTCTTTTAGAGTTGATTAACGTGTTGACCGCGGCAAATTGGTCGAATAAGTTTTTCAACTCGGCCGGAAACTCAAGTCGATTCTTCTACAACACCAGTTTTTTGCCAGATGCCGAAACGGCGAGTTAGGCATCAAGCCTGGACCGTTCAAGACGGTTTTCGGCTTAGTAATTAGAGGCAGACCACGTGTATCCGCCCCATTTATCGTAGCCGTTACCGGTGAGAAAACGGCCGTCTGCGGAGACGATCGCACTGTTTCGCCCCAAGGACCATTCGCCCATGTGAGCCGCGAGGCGGACGACCGTGGTTTCCTCGAAGTAGAACTTCCGCGTTTCCGGGTTGAAATAGCCTTCGAAAAGGATCAACGCGCCTTCTTTTTCGAGCGATCCGTAGATGGTGTTGCCCTCGACGCGGGTGATCTCGATCGTGCACGCGCCGTGGTTGCGTCCGAAGTTTCCTTGCCAGGTGCCGCGGAGATCTTCGGCACTAAGGGATTTGCCGATCGGGGCGGTCCCAAACAGCAAACCCGCAAATGTGCCCAACACCAAAGCCGAAGTGAAAACAAAAACTCTCGCGATCCATCTCATAATTATAATTAATTAGACGCACAAAATCGGAAATAGTTGCGAAGGCGGCGTCGAAATATATGCTCGCCGTCCGCAAAACGGCGGAATACAAAAAAAATCGAAAAAAACTTCCTTTCTTCCGCAAGATTCTGCCTGGGATCGCGTCTATATCATCAAGCGGCCTCTGTTCAGCGAAAATGTGATTGGATAAACTGCCTCGTTGGCCGGAGATCCGCGTCAAAAAGGCCCTGACCTCGGGAATTTGTTTTAGAGGCCAGTGCCTTTTTTTACGCCCGGAAAATCAAAAAGCCCGCGATCGAAACGTGGGCAGTGCCTGCTAAGACGTTGCTGACGCTGCGCTTTCGCCGACGATGATGTTGTGGACATCGAAGAATTCGAGGTTGCTGTTAGTTACGCCTACTTCCTCAAGGATCGGCCGAAGCGTTTCGCCAAAGCGTTCGAACGATTCTTTGGAATCCCAAATGTCACTCACGCGAAGGTTGTTCGGATCGCCGAAACACACGTGATATAGCCTTCCGGGCGGAGTGCCAGCACCCGCTTCCTCGAGCTTTGTCTTGACCTGTTCATATTGATCAGGGGTAAATCCTTCGTTGGTAAATCTCACTACGACTGCCATATTTTCTCCTCCGGCAAATGCCGTTTTCAAAGTGAACTGTATTGTGGCGAGGGCAAAGAGCATATCACAACAACAGTTGAAAGTTGACAGTTAACAGTTGACCGGTGGAAACCGCACCGTTTCGTCGAACACCGCACCCTTAATGCCTGAAACCGAACCGTTTTCACCTTAAACCGGACCGTTTTTGCCAAAAATCGAACCGTTTTGGTGTCCGTTTTCGCGAAAACCCGTCCTTACTATCCGGGTCTTAACCGGCCCCGCACCCCATGTCCGCTTCGTCCTGCGGGCGCCGCAAACCCGATGAAACTGCGATACTTTTGAGACGATTTCAAAAGCTCGCGTCTCCGACGCTCTATTTGCGGAAATGCTCTGCATTTCCGTCTGCTTTAGTAGATCCCATGAGGCTGCGCCTCCCTTT
>JAICPV010000292.1 GCA_025929655.1 Pyrinomonadaceae bacterium | reverse complement strand
CTTGCCGTGCATCGCGGCTTCGATGCCGTGCTCGGTGCCCGGTTCGTTCTGCATCCGCTCGATGATGAACCGCCGCTGCTCCGGGTACTCGATCCGTTTCCTGAAACCGTCCGCTATGTAGAGGTTGCCGAGCTTATCGAATGCGCACCGAAAGCTCGCCGTGTAATCGGCTGATGTTTTTGTCGAGATCGCGAGGTCGTAGCCGCGTTTCCAGCGCAGGTTCGCGGGCGCGGAATCGACTACCTGCCGGAACCATTCGCGCTTGAAGCTCCCGCCGCTCGCCGGCACCGGGTCCTGTTGGTATAGTGCCGAGAATGAGTACGTCCCGATCTTGCGTCTTATCCGCTCAAGCGCCTTTACATCGAATCGTTTTGGACACAACGCCTCGCCCGGACGCCTACCCAAGACATCAACCGCCGAGACGCCGAGACGTTTTCTGAACCACAGATGAACACAGATCAACACAGATGCTTTCTTCAGGTTCCCTATATCCATGTATATCTGTGTTTACCTGTGGTTCAATTGTTTTCCTTTCTCTGCGTCTCGGCGTCTCGGCAGTAAAATTCTCTTCGACAGAGATGGCGGGCAATTTCACGACTTCCCACTTTTCGCCGCCGTCTTCCTGTTCGCGCAATAATCTTCCGGCGAGGTCGTCCTCGTGCCAGCGGGTTTGGATCAGCACGATCGCGCCGTCCGGTTCCAGCCGTGTGTAGATGTCGTCGTTGAACCAGTCCCAGATGCGCCCGCGGTACGTCTCGCTCTCCGCGTCGGCGCGGTTGCGCACCGGGTCGTCGATCACGATCAGCCCCGCACCAAACCCCGCGACACCACCACCGACCCCGATCGACCGCACGCACCCGCCCGCGGGCGTTTCCCATTCGGAAACGGAGTTCAATGGGTTTTCTACCGCCGAGACGCCGAGACGCAGAGGATCGTTATTGTTTTCAATTCGTGTTTTTTCGTGTGAATTCGTGGCTAAAATCTTTTCGCTTGCTCCGCGTCTCGGCGTCTCGGCGGTGAAAATTCTTTTGATCTTGCGCGAGAAGTGGTCCGCCAGGCGCTGGTTGTAGCTTCCCAGTATCACATTCAATTTCGGGTCCTGCAGCAGCCGCCAAGCGGTGTAACGGACGGTGACCGTTTCGCTCTTGCCGTGGCGCGGCGGCATGAAGATCATCAGCCTCCTGCATTTCCCGCCGGTCACGCGTTCGAGCCTTTCGTAGAGGTAGCGCTGGTACTTCCAATTCCATTTCCATTCCGGAAAGGATCGTTTGAGCCAACGTGGGAATTCGCGGTTCATTTCTTTTTCTTGGAGCGGAATACGCGAGTAGTGACGGTTTCTGCGAGTTTGAGCCAGAGCTTGCCGTCCCGGAATTCGGGCGACGTAAATCGCTCGGTCGCGTCCACGCGGATGTTGTAATTCTTGCAGAACGGCGATGCGTTTATGCGCCACCCGGCAGTCGATTTCGGTTTTACCGGGAACGCGGCGGGCGTGCGGTGGCTGTGCACCGGTTCGATCGCGATCAGGTCGTCCTCGCGGCTGAAATAAAGATATACGGCTGGCGGCTTCCCGAGCTGCTTGTAACAGTTGTTGTTCAACCCGATCACGTTCTGCCAGTTGATCGTCACGTGGATGCGGTCGTGCGGCGACTGCGTCGGGCCGCCCATGAATTTTTCAAGTCTTCCTTTCATATGTTCGTCGTACCGGTTCAAACGGCTGTTGCACAGATTACACACTGTTGCACCGATTGTCAACAAAAAAAGCAGAAGCCTGACCGTTAGGGAGGGCTAAACGATCAACGTCCCTGATCTAGCCCTCCCTAACGGTCAGGCTTCTGCAAAATGTCGGGAATACGGCCGGGTAATTGCGATGTCGTCGATGCCGGAAAAAACGGCGCGAGGTCCAGCAAAAAACGGTTCGAAATCCACCGAAAAATGGCCGGTTTTGGTCAAAAACCTTACGGTTTGAGGCAAAATTGTGCAGGATTCAATAACAAAGCCCGCGCGCGTTTGGAAATAAACCAAGCGCGCGGGCCGAAAATTTTGAAACGAACTTTAGTTGCTGGTGTTGATCAGCTCCTTTAATTCTTTGCCGGGCTTGAAATAGGCGACGCGTTTGGCGGGGATATCGACGGCGGCGCCGGTTTTGGGGTTGCGGCCCTTGCGGGAATTTCGCTCGCGGACACGAAAGCTGCCGAAGCCGCGCAGCTCGATCTTTTCGCCGTTGTTCAATGAATCGATGATACTGTCAAAAACGATCTCGACGAGCTGTTCGGCGTCTTTTTTAGTCATCTCCGCTTCATTCGCGACGCGTTCAACAAGATCTGCTTTTGTCATTTTTTCGTTTCCTCAGTAAAGCTCGAGCGCGATGGGCGTCCGATCTAAGCCGATTTTTGCTCCGATTCCTCTTTCGCCCCGGACTCCGGTGAAGCTTCGGACTCAGCCGACGGTTCGGCGTCGGCCGAGGCGTTTTCCTCAGCTTTAGGATCGGATCGCTCGGCTTCCGCTTCCGAAGCTTCGGGAGCCGTCTCTTCGGTCGCGGCATCGACGTTCGGCTCCGAAGTTTCGGCAGTTTCTGGAGGGACGGACTCTCCTTGCTCGGCCGGTGCATCGCCAGGCGTGTCCTCGCCGGCGGTTTCTTCCGCGGGAGCTTCGGCAGCGGCCGCTTCACGAGCAGTCGCTTCCTCATATTCCTTGCGGGCCTGTTCTTTCTTCAGCCGCTTCGCTTCGTCCTTTTCTTCCTTGGTGGGCTCGGCCTTCGCTTCAGCTTCGCCCTCCGGCTTCATAATATTAGCCAGTTCGCCGAGGCTCGCCATGCCGCCTTTGGCTTCTGATGAGAACTGCCGCGTATCAACCACAGGCTCGTCATCCTTGCCGACCGCACGATACGAGAGCCCGATCTTCTGATCCGCATTTTCAATTCGAAGGATCTTGAAATCGAGTTCCTGGCCGAGCTGCACCACATCTTCGGGCTTGTCCACCCGTTCCTCCGATAGCTCAGAGATATGGCACAGGCCCTCGAGGCCCTCGTCCAATTCGACGAAAACGCCGAAGCTCGTGAACCGCGAAACCTTACCGCGGACCACATCGCCCGGACGATGCGTCGCCACGAAGCTTTCCCAAGCGCTCGGCGTGAGGTCCTTCATCGAAAGCGAAAGCCGCTGGCCTCCGACGTCGATGTTCGTTACGATCGCATCCACTTCCTGGTCTTTTTTCAAAAGCTCCTTCGGATGCTTGACCTTCTTCGCCCAGGTGATGTCAGAAACGTGAACGAGGCCGTCTATGCCGTCCTCGATCTCAACGAAGGCGCCGAAGTCGGTGAGATTGCGGACCTTTCCATGCACCTTGGTTCCAACGGGGTAACGCGAGGCGATCGTATGCCACGGATTTTCCTGCAGCTGCTTCATCCCCAGGCTGATCCGCTTTTCGACCGTATCGACGCCGAGGACCTGTACCTCGACCTCGTCTCCGCGGTTGAACATCCTCTTGGGCGAGGCAGCACGCTTCGACCAGGATATCTCCGACACATGTACCAGACCCTCGACGCCCGGTTCGAGTTCGACGAATACGCCGTAATCGGCAACGGTCGAAACGGTGCCCTTAACACGCGAATTAACCGGATACATTTCGATCACGGTCGACCACGGGTCCGGAAGAAGCTGCTTATACCCAAGCGAGATCTTTTCTTTTTCGCGATCGAGCTTGAGCACCTTAACCTGTATATGATCGCCGGGTTTGAAAGCGTCAGACGGATTTTGGATACGGCCCCAGGACATGTCCGTGACGTGCAGCAGGCCGTCTATTCCGCCAATGTCCACAAACGCGCCGTACTCGGTGAGATTCTTTACCGTTCCATCTACAATAAAACCAACGTCGATTCCTGAAAGTGTTTTCTCCTTTTCCTCATTGAGGGCCACGTCCGTGATCACTTTGCGCGAGAGAACGATATTGTTTCGCTTTCGGCTGAACTTAATAACCTTTGCCTCGATATCCTGCCCGATGTAGGAATCGAGATTTCGCGCAGGTCGGGAATCAACTTGCGAGCCTGGCATGAACGCTTCTAT
>JAICPV010000512.1 GCA_025929655.1 Pyrinomonadaceae bacterium | reverse complement strand
ATCTTCGCGATCTCGTCCGGCGTGCGCACCTCGGTCATTTTGCCGACCGTGTTCTCGACGATGTACCGCACGATATATTCCCGCGTGTAGTAAACGCCGCCCGCCTTTCGCACCTCGGGTTTTTCCTCGACGCGGGCGCGTTTTTCCGTGACGGTTATCGTCTTGCCGAGGAAACGCTCGTAGATCGAGCCGAGAATATGGATCGGAATCGAGTTGAAATCGTACGCGGAATTTTTATGCGAGAGCCACGCGATCGTTTCCCCGAACGTCTTTTCGTCAGGAGCAAAATCGGCGCTGTCGAGTATTGCATGCGGCTTGAAAATGATGCCGTTGTAGATCGAATTCAAACGCGGGATCTCATTCTGAAAATCCTTCCATGCCCCGCCGGACTTTTTACCTAACCGGTCGATTATCTCCGACGGCTCGACGAGCTTGTCTTCGAGAAACCGAATGAAAACCAGCCGGTCCAACGTTCGCTGCGTGATCTCGGTCAGTTCGGGGCCGTCGAGTTCCTGATTTGCTCGTTTGAACGCCTTCGCAAGATTTTCCCGCTGGACGTCCAATTCGGAGAGGAACGTCTCGCCGACAGGCTGGATCTGCGGTGCGGCCCCGACGGCCGTTTTCGCCTTTTTCGGTTTTTTGAGGCCCGAAACGAATTTCTCGAGAGAACCGTCGCCGACCGCTTCGCGGCTGAAGAGGAAATACAGTTTTCGAAATTCCTCTTCATCGGCGAACTGCGTGTAGTGGAACTTTTCAAGGATGAACGAAAGTGATCTATCAACACTGGGCTGCGATCGCGAATCAAGAACGATCAATTGCTCGAAGTCCGTCAGCATCGAGACAGGCGTCGTGGAATTCCAACCGTACCGCACCGCCTGAAAGCAGTCATATTGATTTTCGAGCTGGCGGGATGGTTTCTTTGCTTCAGCGATGAACCTTGCGGTCTTGAAATTCGGCCTAGTAAAAAAAGCATAGTCGGCGCGCTTTCCGCGGTCACCGACCATCACCGATTTTTCTATCTTGACCTCGCGCTCGTAAGGGTTCGGATGTTCTTTGTGGTAAATGTCCCAGCCAAGCGCTTCGAAGAACGGATTCAAAAACTGGTCGCGAACTTCCTGTTCGATATATTTTGGCGAGAGGTACGCCGATTCGTTCGCCGCGAATGCATCGACCAACTGTTTTGTTTTATCGAATGCCTCTTCGAAGGTTTTCGGGACCATATTGAAGTACGCCGATTATCGGAAAAGCTGAGCTTTTCCGCAAATAGAACGGCAGAGCCGTTTTGGCGGATAGAAAGTAGTCTAGCCGCGAACGATTGAATTTGGATCGGGTTTCATGGGAAAACGTGTCCGAAGCCCGACTGCCCGGCTCCGCGAGGGCATCCCGAAGCGGACGCGGGTGTGAAGGAGGGCGCCCTTACTGACGTGCGGGCTTCCGACACCCCAGTACGCGAATGACTTTCACGTCTTTTTCACCGAGCGCACTTCTTGGAGGTTGAGGACGAGGATGCCGTTGTGGTTCACCTCGGGCGAGAGGAAGGCGAGCGTTTCTGAGACGCGGATGCCGCAAACCTTGCAGAAATTGTTCGCGTAGATCACACGGCTTGTAGTCCTGTCCTTTCTTCGCAACGGGAACGCGCCTTTGCGGCGGCGCTCGCACGGCATAATGCCGATGATCTTTCGCCGGCGGTCGTACATCAGCATGACCGCCTCGGGGTTGCCAATTGAGCCGATCGCATGGCGATTCAAAAAGATGCGCCCGCGTGAGGTGATGGATACATACGGTTCGTCCGTCACCGAAATGACGGGGCCCGCTTCGAAGATTTCAAAATCGATATTCATACGTGAAGCAATGTATCACAGGTGCAACGTGTATGTCAACAAATAAAACAAAGGTTTCCCGCATCGCCCTTCGCGTCTTTGCGAACTTTGCGTCTTTGCGTGAGAAAAAGCCGTTTCACTTGAAGATGCCGAGTGGCAAAGGATAATTAACTCTGTAGCCGTATCCAGTAATTGCTAGACCAGTACGGAAAACGCTATAGTTTGGACTGGACTATGAAATCGCTTCGGGCCAAACATCTGATACTCACCGTCGCGGCGATGTTTTCGCTGTTCGTAACGGCGGTGTCGGCGTGTGCCTGCTCGCATCACGATGCGGTAAGGGTGGAGGCT
>JAICPV010000526.1 GCA_025929655.1 Pyrinomonadaceae bacterium | reverse complement strand
TTCAGCAATGTTTTCGGGTAGTCTAACATCAAATGACCGCGCGCTGTATAGCAAAACTTCGTCCTTCACGCCAACGCGCCAATCTCTTCGGCGGCGACTAATTTCTCCATTTGCGTTAAGCGAACGGTCTTCGACCGTTCAGATCCTGAAACGCGGTCAAAGACCGCTTGCTTAACATAAGGAGAACACAATGACACCATCATCAGAGTTGCAGAAGCCGGTCATCAAAACCGCTTTGCCGGGACCGAAATCCCTCGAGATCATCAATGCGGACGCTCAATTCGTAACGCCGAGCTACCCGCGGCCTGATTACAAGCTTGTTTGCGATCATGCCAACGGAGTTTGGATCACCGATCCGGACGGAAATGTGTTTCTAGACTGCAATGCCGGGGTCGCTGTATGCTCAACCGGCCACTGCCATCCGGAAGTCGTCGCGGCGATACAAAAACAGGCTGGCGAATTTATCCACCTTTGCGGGACTGATTTCTTCTACCGTCATATGCCCGAACTGGGCAGGAAGCTCGACGAGATCGTTCCGATCGACGGCCCCACGAAATCGCATTTTGCAAATAGCGGAGCTGAAGCGATCGAAACCGCATTAAAGCTCGCGATGTATCATACGCGGCGGCAAAAGTTCATCGCGTTTTACAGTTCCTTTCACGGCCGGACACTGGGAGCGCTGAGCCTTACATCCAGCAAGGCGGCCCAGCGGCTCGGATTTATGCGTCAGGCGCTCGACGTCGTACATGTTCCCTATCCGAACAAATTCAGGCATTTTGCTAACGATCTTCCCACCGACGAAGAAACAATCACGAGAGACTGCATCAATTGGATCGAAAACCGCGTGTTCAAAACAACAACGCCTCCGGCAGAGGTCGCGGGAATCGTTCTCGAGGTAGTGCAGGGAGAGGGTGGTTATATCCCTGCCCCGAAAGCGTTCGTGAAGGAGCTTCGCCGGATTTGCGACGAGCATGGAATAGTGTTGATCGTCGATGAGGTCCAGTCGGGTATGGGCCGCACTGGAAAGATGTTTGCGCTCGACCATCACGAAGGCGTCAAGGCCGACATTGTCTGCATGGCGAAAGGGATCGGTTCAGGTATGCCGATCGGTGTCTGTACTGCGAAGGCTGACATCATGAACTGGCATAAAGGCGCGCATGCGTCCACCTTTGGTGGCAATCCGGTCGCGATCGCCGCGTCGTTGAAAACCATCGAGTTGCTCGAGAATGGGCTGGTGGATAACAGTCGAGAGGTTGGCTCTTATCTTGAAAAAGGACTGAATGAGCTGAAATCGAAATACGACGTTATCGGCGATGTTCGCGGGCTCGGGATGATGCTGGGTGTTGAATTTGTCACCGACAAGGAAACATTGAAACCTGCTCCCGAACTTCGAGACAAGATCGAATACGCATGCTACGAACGCGGCCTGATCATTCTCGGGTGCGGAACGAATACGATTCGATGGTCGCCCCCGCTGATCCTTACAAAGGAAAACGTGGACGTAGCACTGGCAATATTCGATGAAGCTATTTCGGCGAGTATTTAGGCAGCAGCTTTCAAGATTGCAGCAAGACGCATTGCGTCGCGAGGCGCGTAGATCTTGATGCTGTTATCAAAGTAAACATATACCTGACGGCCGGTCTTTCGATCGGCCCTTTTCTTTGCGACAAGTTTAGCATCAGGCGGCTCGCTTCCCTTTTGCCAATATCTAATTCTCTTTGCCCAGCGTTTCAGCTGCCTTCCCGTGTAACCGCTGGCGTACAGTTCTTCGGCGCCGTGAAGCCGAATATAGATAAAGTCGGCCGTGACATCCTCAGGCGCCGGCCACTTGCCAGCGTTATCGGCGAAAACGAACGCCGAATTGTAACGCCGAAGCAGTTTGATGAATTGGGGCGTATTGAAACTTTCATTGCGCGGTTCGAATGCATAATGAAGTTTTTGATCTGCGACCGGCTTTGTCCATTTACGATCCGATATCCTGATCGTATTATCCGCGGCGAGTTTTGCTGCGTCGTGTGTCGATCGCGGTAAAAGGTCCAGAAAATCGGCAAACCGTTCT
>JAICPV010000595.1 GCA_025929655.1 Pyrinomonadaceae bacterium | reverse complement strand
CGCGCCGAACTGATCGAATGGAGATTGCCGCAAACGGCCCATCGTTCCGGTCCAAGGAACGTGAAACCGGCGATCGTGTTTCCGTCCTCAACGGTCGGCCGTAAGGGCTGCTACGAGCTTCGCGACGCAATACGAGATATCGACATTAAATTATTGACGATGGGCCCTTATATAGAAGGCGCGAATTTCTGGGAGGGCTTCGACGCCGAACCGGCAGATGATGATTGGTTAACCAGAGCGGACCTGGTCATTTTGCCTGCGCATGTCGAACACCGACCGCGGCGATTGCTCGCGGCCGCAGCACACGGAATCCCCGTGATCGCGACCAGGAATTGCGGCGTTGATAATGTGGACGGGATCGAAACGATCGATCCGGGCGATCCGGATGTATTGAGGTCGGCGATCGTCACCGCTCTTCGAAATTAGCTTACACAACGGTTTCGCCGCGTGTTATACGCTCATTGCGGTGCACGGTCTCCAGGTATTTGCGCGCGGCGTCGGTTTGGAAAAGCTCGCGATCTTCTTCGTGGTCGGTCACCGGTTCGAGAGCGGCATCCATATATTCCAATTTCGAAGGATCATTTTTCACCCGCTTGTAGATGGATCGCATCCTCAAATACAGCGAGATCCATTTCAACTGCTTTGCGAGTGTCCCCGCGAAGTACTTCGGATAAAAGATAAGCGGCGATTCGCGTTTCATTCCCGCACGCCGGTTCGTCCGCACTTTACGCCTTACAAACCCGCCCTCGAGCGGATGGATGCCTTCTATATGAAGGCATCCCTTGAACCAGACGATGAAGAATGTCGTTTTGCCAGGGCTCGTTCCGGTCGCTATAGCACGGCGTATTATCGTTTCCACATGGTCGTCTGTGTAATAGGTTTCCCACGCGAGCCGGTACGTTTCACGCCATTCTGAGCGTGACATTTTCGGATGCGTCGTGACATCGTGATTTAGATCGTAGCGATTCAGGTCCTCGTCCATCGCGATACCCTTCCCGAAAAGCGTCGTGTGGTCCTCCGAACCCGGCAGCGGCGTTAGATAAAAAAACTCGAGCAGATCGACCGGCAACTCGCGCTTTATCACTTCAATGTCGTGAATTATGGATTCCCGTGTGTCGTCGGGGAAACCAAGAATGTAACCGCAATACGTGACGATACCGACGGATTTCCAGGCGAGCAGCATCTGCCGGTAATCCGTTATCTTGTTTTGCCGTTTCCCGGCGCCGAGGAGCGAATCGGGGTTGATGTTCTCCAGCCCGATGAAGACGCGCTTGACGCCTGCGCGTTTACTTTTTTCAATGAAGTTCGGGAGCTTGTGGCAGAGCGTATCGACCTGAATGATGAAGCTGATGTTAAGCTTCTCGACCTCGCGCAAGTGGATGAGCCGGTCGAGGATCGGCTCCCAGTCTTTATTGCGCGCGAAATTGTCATCGGTTATGAAAAAAGAATGCAGGCCCTGTTCGACATTCGTACGCACGATCCTTTCTATATCGTCAGGAGAGCGGCGGCGCGACTTGCGGCCCTGG
>JAICPV010000350.1 GCA_025929655.1 Pyrinomonadaceae bacterium | reverse complement strand
GTCCAGATCGCCGAACGGAATGACGCAGGTGACGGGCCCGAAGATCTCTTCCTGGGCAATACGCATGTTCGGTTTCACATTGGTGAAGACGGTCGGCTCAATGAACCAGCCCTTGGCGTGGTCGCCTTTTTCAAGGCGATTCCCGCCGCAAGCGAGAGTCGCTTTGTCGATCTGTTGCCCGATGCGGACATAGCCGAGGATCTTCTGCATCGCGTCCTCATGGATCACGGGGCCGACATCGGTCTTAGGGTCGAGGCCGTTGCCGACACGGAGCTTCTTCACACGTTCGACGAACCGCTCGGTGAATTTCTTGTAGATCTTCTTGTGAACTACAAGCCGCGACGAAGCAGTGCAACGCTGGCCGCTGGTACCGAACGCGCCCCACACCGAGCCTTCGACGGCGTTGTCGATATCGGCGTCGTCCATGATGATGATCGCGTTCTTGCCGCCCATTTCGAGCGATACGATCTTGTTCTCGCGTGCGCATTGCTCGGCGATGATGCGCCCCGTTTCGGTCGAGCCGGTGAACGAGATCAGCCGCACGTCCTTATGGCCGACCAACGCGGGGCCGATGTCAGCACCGTGCCCGTTGATCAGGTTAACGACGCCTTTCGGGATCCCGGCTTTCTCGCATGCTTTCACTAAGTTGAGCGCGGAAAGCGGTACGTCCTCGCCGGACTTCAAAACGACGGTGTTGCCGCAAACGAGAGCAGGGATGAGCTTCCACGACGGGATCGCCATCGGGAAGTTGAACGGCGTGATCAGACCGCAGATGCCAACCGGCTGGCGGACGCACATCGCGAACTTGTCCGGCATCTCCGCCGGGGTAGTGAAACCGTGAAGCCTGCGGCCTTCACCGGCCGTATAGTAGGTGCAGTCGATAGCCTCCTGAACGTCGCCGCCTGCTTCCTTCACGATCTTCCCCATCTCGCGGGTCATGTCGCGGGTGTATTGATCTTTGTTATCGCGAAGGATCTCGCCGAGCCGGAAAAGGATCTCCGCACGACGCGGCGCGGGCGTCAAACGCCACTGCTTCGCTGCCGACTTCGCGGCCTCGACCGCGTTGTTCACATCTTCGTGGTTTGAGACCGGAAAGCGTCCGACCACATCCGATGTGTCCGCGGGATTGATATTGTCAAACCATTCGCCCGAGGCCGACTTTACCCACTCGCCGCCGATGTAATTGTGATATTTCGTGATGGCGGCTTTTCCGTTGTTAGCAGTCTTTTGTTGTTTCGCTTTTGCCATAAGTATGAGTCTAAGGTCCAAAGTGGAAAGTCCAAAATTGAACGACAAAAAATTAAGGCCCAAAGTCCTCGCGACTTTGGGCCCGGTAAATTCGATCCTTGTATACTTTACTGAACGGTAAACTGAACGACCTTCAACCGCCCGGCTTTTGTCCGCGGATCGACGGCTATTACGTGCAAAACGACGGCGTCGCCCTTCTTCAGCTTATTTACGGCGTCCGAAAATGCCTTGGAATCCTTTACTTCTATCCGGTTGATCCGCTGGATGATGTCGCCCTTATCGAGGGCGTCTTCACCGCCCGATGTCCTTATCTCGGCGATCGTGCTTTCGGGATTGATCTCTTTGACGAACAGCCCCGTCTGTCCCTGTACCTGGTAATCCGCGGCGGCCTGCGGCGTCAATTCAACGAGCGTCAGGCCGAATGGTTTCGCAGCGTCCTTAACCGGCTCGTTTTGCTTCGACAAGGCAGGTTCGGCAGCAGCAGGGCGACGCAGCGGCCTTTCGCCAAGTTTCAATGAGACCGTCTTCCGCTCGAGGCTGTTTCCGCTTTCTCGAAGCAAGGTCACGTTCACGCTGTTCTCCGGCAAAGTGCCGGAAACGCGAGCGATCAGGTCCTGGGCGCTCGTGATAGGTTTCCCGTCGAATTCCACGATAACGTCGCCCGATTTTATGCCGGCACGCGCAGCCGCACTCTGCGAGTCACGCACTTCGGTCACGATCGCGCCGCGAGTTTCCCCCAAGCCATAAACCTTTGCGAACTCAGCCTTTACCGAATCGAGGCCGACACCAAGGAAGCCGCGCTTTACCTTCCCGGTATCGATCAGCTGCTTTGCGATAAGCGCCGCGTACGACGACGGAAGCGCGAATCCGACCCCGTTGTAATCCCCCGTGGTTGTAGCGATCTGCGAATTTATGCCGATCGCTTCGCCGGCAAGATTTACCAGCGGGCCGCCGGAATTTCCCCGATTGATCGCCGCGTCCGTCTGGATGAACCTCTGAAAGGCATTGCCGTCCGGCGTTTCCCTGTTTACCTGCGAAACGATGCCAGCTGTGACCGTCCGTGAAAGACCGAAAGGGGATCCGACCGCAAGAACCCAATCGCCGACGCGCACGCGTTCGGAATCAGCGAGCTTCAAGGGCGTCAAATTTCGACCGGCCTCGATCTTTAAAACCGCGAGGTCCGTCTCTATGTCTTTTCCGATCAGATTCGCCGGATATTCTTCGCCGTTATGAAGCCGCACGACGATCTTTGCTGCGTTGTCGATCACATGTGCGTTGGTCAAAATGTGGCCGCTATGGTCGATGATGAAGCCGCTGCCAACTGAATATACCGGCCGCCGCGGGAGCTGACGTCGGAAAAACTCCATGATGTCGTCGGACTCGCTTGGTGCGGAACGCTCCCTCGCGGCTGCTTCCGCTGTCTTCGATTTCGCATCGATGCTGACCACCGACGGCTCCACCAGCTTCGCCACGTCAGCGAAGGAATCGGAGAGCCGCGATGCGGTGGAGACCGATAACTGGGATCGGGTTGCGGGTTCGGTCGGCTGCGCCCAAACCGAAACGCCCAGAAACATCAAAACTGCCGCGGCGACCGAAGGGTTCGATTTTCTTAAAACCCGATCCTGGATGTTGATCTTCATACTGCTTGAATGATCGCTCTTCTTAGCAACGAGCGATCTCTAAATTGTAACAAACACTGCGAAATACGTCCGTTTATTTGCCCATATTGAGCAACACTTTCAAAACACCTCTTGACGCCGCACGTTCGAATGCAGCGACGCCGCCGGACAAGGGAAATTCTTCGGATATGAGGTCAGCTACCTTTATTTGGTTGCTCGCAAGTAGCTCGATCGCCGGCCCGAACCGGCCGCAACGCGAACCCACAATTGTTATCTCGTTCACGACGACACGCGAAGCATCCCACTTGGCGAGTCCGTGATATGTCGACTTGAGGACGATCGCTCCCCGCGGTTTTACGAGCTCGAGTGCAAACGCAAAGCCGGTTTCCGAACCGCTGGCTTCAACTACTACGTCAAAATGCCCGCGAAGGTTTGTTGCTTGGTCCGCCAGCACGGTTTCGATCTCCGGGGAATCCGCAAGCTTCAATTTCGCCGCGTTTCGGCCTATCAAGGTTACTTGAATTCCGCCTTTTGCCGCCAGCGACCTCGCACACAAGATACCGAGCTTTCCGTCGCCGATCACAGCCACATTTTCCGCGGCTGCAACATCGAAGCGTTCATCGATGCCG
>JAICPV010000038.1 GCA_025929655.1 Pyrinomonadaceae bacterium | reverse complement strand
CTCGGTGATCTGCCCGGGTTTCAATTCGATCGTGGGCGTGAGATCCACGCCGACGTTCAGTTCGACACTCTTTAGAACACTCTTGCTGAAGTTAGCGGCCTCGACGGAAACGTCATAGCGGCCCGGCTGTAAATTCGGGATGCGGAAACCACCGTTTGCGTCCGTCACGGCATTACGCGAGGCACCCGTGCCAACGTGGGTTGCAGTAACGTTGGCGCCGGCGATGACCTTCCCCGCCGTATCAACAACCGTCCCTACTATGTCAGCGGTTGTTTTTTGCGCGTCAGCGATGCCGACAGCGAAAATCAAGGTAAAAATAAACCCTAAGTACCTCAATTTTGTGGAAATTGATTTCATTTGTTTTCTCCTTGCCGTGATGGGGATATTTCGGCGAATGACTATTCCGACTTGATAGTCAGTAACAGGCTGAACGAAGCAAATCACATTCCACGAGTAAAAATATTGATAAATAAAGGTTTACGGTTGCAGCAGAGGCCACGGCAATCCGAAATAATGAATTGTTTTACGAAACTCCAAAGGTCGTAAATGTGGACGCTTAAAGCAAGTTGGCGAAATTTGCTAGAATCTTCCGGCAATGATTGAAAAATACGCATGAAAATTCAGCTTCTACAACTTGCCCACGCCCGGTCGGGCGATAAAGGTGACACGGCGAACGTGGGGCTAATAGCGCTAAAGGATGAGATCTATCCAATACTGGTGCGCGAAGTGACCGCCTCTGCAGTCAAACATCATTTCGGCGAAATCGTGAAAGGGCACGTTGAGCGTTTCGAGCTGCCGAATTTGGGAGCTCTGAACTTTTTACTTCACGGATCGCTTGGCGGTGGCGGAACACTGAGCCTGATGACAGACGCGCAAGGGAAAACGTTTTCGACCGCCCTGCTGAGAATGTATATCGAAGTACCCGATGAGGAAGCGAAATCCCTCGGCATCTAGCGTTATCTCCCTCCCTCGCATACAATTACTTTACTTTATCTAATTCTCGATAATCCCGGAGCCAGCTATGCGACTGATCCTGTTCAGGACCGTTTTCGTTTTCATCTTTACGTTCTCGTTGATCGGACAAAATGTTCCCGTCGATCGAAAGTCGTTTCTCGGTTTTACAAATGAAGGCACTGCGGCGCAAAAGTTGCTCGAATCCAGGTTTGACGCGCAATTAAACGCGACGGAAATGCTCGCGTGGCTGAAAAGGCTTTCGGCACGGCCGCATCACCTTGGCTCACCGTACAACAAGCAAAATGCCGATTTTATTGCATCGCAATTCAAGTCGTGGGGTTACGACACGAAGCTCGAGGAGTTTCACGTCCTTTTCCCAACACCAAAGACACGCATCGTCGAAATGACTGCGCCTGAAAAGTTTACGCTCCGACTAAATGAGCCCGAGTTGAAGGAGGACGCGACGTCGGGCCAGCAAGTTGAGCAACTTCCTTCATATAATGCGTATTCGATCGACGGTGATGTGACCGGGCCGCTCGTGTATGTGAATTACGGTGTGCCCACTGATTATGAAGAATTGGAAAAACGCGGAATCGATGTGAAAGGCAAGATCGTGATCGCGCGGTACGGCGGCTCGTGGCGGGGGATCAAGCCCAAGGTTGCAGCGGAGCGCGGGGCGATCGGTTGCCTGATCTATTCGGATCCTCGCAACGACGGTTTTTACCAGGGCGATGTTTATCCGAAGGGTGCATGGCGAAACGAACACGGCGTTCAGCGCGGTTCAGTGATGGACATGCCGCTTTATCCGGGCGATCCGCTTACAAAAGGTGTGGGTGCAACAAAGGATGCTAAGCGCATTGCGACCAAAAGCGCACCGACGCTGACGAAGATCCCGGTCCTTCCGATCTCTTATTCCGACGCGTTGCCGCTTTTGCGGAATCTCGACGGCGCGGTCGTTCCCGAGAGCTGGAAGGGCGCCCTTCCGGTTACGTATCATTTTGGCGGCCGTGCGCCGACGGTTCGATTGAAGTTGGAGTTCAATTGGGACGTCAAGCCGATCTATAACGTGATCGCCCGGTTGCCGGGAGCCGATCAGCCCGACCAATGGATCATCCGCGGTAACCATCGCGACGCATGGGTGAATGGCGCCGACGATCCACTAAGCGGCCTGGTGGCGATGATGCAGGAGGCAAAAGCGATCGGCGAGTTGCGAAAATCCGGTTGGAGGCCGAAGCGTACTATCGTGTACGCCTCGTGGGACGCGGAGGAGCAGGGGCTGATCGGATCGACGGAGTGGGCGGAATTGCACGCGGACGAACTACGGCGGAAGGCGGTTGCTTACATAAACACCGACTCGAACGGCCGAGGATTTCTCGGAATGGGCGGATCTCACACCCTGGAAAAATTCATCAATGAAGTTGGAAAGGATGTAGTCGATCCGCAAACCAAACTGACGGTTTGGGAACGCGCTCGTGCGAACCAGATCGTTAATGGAAACGCGACGCAGCGGAGGGAAGCCACGTCGCGCGGCGATTTGCGTATCGGAGCGCTTGGTTCGGGCTCGGACTACACACCGTTTCTGCAGCATCTCGGAATTGCATCATTGAATATCGGTTTTGGCGGAGAGGACGGCGGCGGATCGTACCATTCGATCTACGATTCGTTCGATCATTATACGCGTTTTGGCGATCCAGGGCTCGCGTATGGTATTGCCTTGGCAAAGATATGCGGCCGGGCGACATTGAGACTCGCGAACGCGGAAGTTCTGCCTTTTGAATTCACCAATTTTGCGGATACTGTAAGCGGCTATGCAAATGAGGTCATCGGGCTCGCGGATTCGATGCGCGAAGACACGAAGTCCGCGAACCAGGTCATTTCGAATGGAATGCTGAAGGCGGTCCAGGACCCGACCGAGACATTCATCGTCCCAAAAGCGAAGGATCCTGTGCCGTATCTGAATTTTGCCCCCCTGCAAAATGCGATCGCGAGGTTGAACGAAGGCGCAAAGAAATATCAGTTCTCGAAAGCGGCGAGCATATCGGCCGCACGCCGAGCGGAGCTTGACCGAATACTTTACGGGTCGGAGAGGCTGTTAACGCGATCCGAAGGTCTTCCGCGTCGCGATTGGTTTCGACACCAGATCTACGCTCCCGGCTTTTATACCGGCTACGGCGTAAAGACCCTGCCCGGCATTCGCGAAGCTATCGAGCAGCGAGACTGGAAGGAAGCACGGGAACAAATAGAGATCGCGGCGCGTACGATCGAACGATTTATCGAGCAGATCGATCGCGCATCGGAGATGTACTAGCGACGAATGACCGAACGTAAGGACAACGTTGTTCTAGAAAAATCACTGGATTTCGCGCTTCGAATAGTAAGGCTCTGTCACTACCTCAACGAAGAGAAACGCTAGTATGTTCTGTCAAAAGAATTGTTGATCTCGGGAACGAATATAGGGCGACATGTGAGGGCCGCAGTCGGCGCCGAAAATCGCGAGGCATTCATTTCCGAGTTCGGCATCGCCCGTCGCCGATCACTCGAAACAGAATACTGGCTGCTGGTCTTATATCATGGGCAGATTTTGAGCGAATCGGAATACAATTCCATCGAAGCCGACAGGGTCGAGTTGATAAAGATTATTTCGTCGATACATTCACCTTCTCGAAGTTCTAATTAATAATTAGTAATTACCTAATTAGTAATTAGCAAAGCGATCTTCATGAACGAGGTAATAGTTGAAGCCACCGACTCCGTTCGCATCCTAACACTAAACCGGCCGGAGAAGCGGAACGCGTTGAATGCCGCATTGATCGCCGCGTTGAAGAATGCGCTGCGGGAAGCGGATGCGAATGGAGAACTGCGAGCAATCGTGATCCGGGGGGCGGGAAAAGATTTTTGTTCGGGTGCCGATCTCGAATCTCTGCGAAAGATCTCTGAAGCGTCGTACGAAGAGAACCTTGAAGACGCTCGAAACCTGGCAGACTTGTTTTTACTGATCCGCAAAGTGCGGATTCCCGTCATTGCCGCGGTTCATGGCAGGGCGCTCGCAGGCGGATGTGGTCTGGCGACAGCGTGTGACCTTGTCATCGCTACACGATCGGCGCGATTCGGCTATCCCGAAGTGAAGATTGGATTCGTTCCGGCAATGGTGGCGGCGATATTGCGTCGCAACCTCGGCGAAAAGAAAAGTTTTGAGCTGCTTACGCAAGGTTTCGAATTTCCCGGCGAAGAAGCAAAAGCTATCGGTTTGGTTAACGCGATTTTTGACGACGATGGTTTCGACGCCGCTACACTTGAATATGCTTCGGTTTACTCAAAGGTCAGCGGCTCTGCCGTTTCCATGACAAAGCGTTTGCTTCACGACATCGATGGCAATGATTTTTCTGCTGCCGTCGAGATAGGCGTCGAGGCCAACGCTCGTGCCCGCATGACCGACGATTGTAAAAAGGGAATTGCTAAGTTTTTGGACAAGTAGTTGGCTACGACCAGTTGTTACAGCGCTCCGTCGTCATAGCCCCGATTATTAGTCGAATTCGTAGAACTCTTCATCTCGTAGCGGAGAGAGGCGGTCGTCGGCATTCATGCGAAAGCCATCGAGTGCGACGTGTTTTACGCCGATCCACGGTAACCATTTCGTTTTTAGGAAGCCTTGAATCACAACGCGAAGGCCCAAACTACTGTATGAGCCATTTGCCAAGTTTTTCTTCGGCTTGCTGTTGAGTAACCGTTCCCTCGGTCCGAGCGGCATTGAGACCATTTCGGACTTTTTCGGCAACATACAAGTGATACTGAACGCCCTCGATCGACGCATCTTCGGGGAGCCGTTCAAGCAATGATGTTACTTCTTCTTTTACGATGCTCATAGATTAGGCCTCTATTATATCCACTTTTGTTTCGATAAGATGTTTCGGAATTAAGGCCGGAAAATACGCCATGATCTCTTCGACCTTGGGGCGACCGCCGGCGAAGCCGGTGACGGCCGGGGGGCCGGTGAGGATGAGAGGGGCGAGTTCTTGAGTAAAACGTTCGACGTCGGATTTGTTTGGGCCGCGAACTCCAATGCGGAGTTGGACTTCGGGAATGTCGTGAGTTCTCACCACCCCGCCAGCCGAAGCGGCTGCCACCCCTCCTAAGACAGGAGGGGAACTAAGAGCTAGGTGTCCGTGTGTCGCGTTGACGCCGACGAATTCGGTTAGGATCGTGTCGAATTTCAGGCCGAGACGATCTAGGCGTTCGCGGAGGATTTTGTCAGCGGCTTGAGCTTTTACGTACGCATCAGGCCAGGCGTAGACGAGGGTGCCAACTGCCTTATAACCGTGGGAATAGGCGATCGAGACTTTGTAGAACTCGGTGTTCGGGTTTCCTTTTATTCCGAAAACGCGGACGCGATCTTTTCCGTCGTCTGCCAATTGGATCGAGGAAAAATCCGCAACCACGTCTGGCGTGATGTAGGATTTCGGATCTCCCATTTCGTAGAGGAGCTGTTCTTTGACGGACTGGACGTTTACACGGCCGCCCGTGCCTTCGTGCTTCGTGACGATGAACTCGCCGTTCGCCGATGCCTCGACGATAGGGAAGCCGACGTTTGCAAGGTCTGGAATTGACTGCCAATCGTATTGGCAGTTTCCGCCAGAGGCCTGTGCGCCGCATTCGATAATGTGGCCCGCGATCGTTCCCGCGGAGACCAAATCCCATTGATCGACTTTCCAACCGAATTCGTGCATCAGCGGGGCAAGCGTCAGTCCCGTGTCGGTCAGCCGGCCGCCGACGACCACCTGCGCGCCTTTGCCGAGAGCTTCGACCAAACCGCCTGCGCCGAGATAAACATTCGCAGCCTGAACTTTATCGCGGATCGCTTCGAGAGGTTCGCCGGTCTCCATGTTGGTGATCTCGACACCTTTCTCCGAAAATTCTTCGAGACGGCCGAGAATATCGTCACCGGTAATGATACCGATTTTGACTTTGCCGCTAAGGCCGAGTTCCAGCGCGGTTTCCTGGATCGCAGCCGCACAGCCCGACACATTTACGCCGCCGGCATTGGAAAGGACTTTAATATTTTTCTCAACGCAGTCAGGCAGGATCTCACGCATGAGCGCAACGAAATCTTTCGCGTAACCCGCATTTGGGTCGCGGGCGCGCTGTTTTTGCATGATGCTCATCGTCACCTCGGCGAGGTAATCGAGCATCAGGTAATCGATGGGACCTTTGCGGACCTGGTCGACCGGGGCGGTGAGGAGATCGCCCCAAAAGCCCTGGCCGCTGGCAACTCTGACCGTGTGCTTCATCGGTTAGATTAGAAACCAGCGGCTGCGGCTTGGTCAATTATGCGTTTCTAGTTGACGGCTTTCTTTGTTTCGTAAAAGACCTGTTTGGAAACCCATTTGGTTCCGTCCCAGGTTTTGACCGTGTAATATCGGCCCTGCTTTACGGCTTGGCCGACCACGTTTTCAGTTACCTCAACTGTCTTGTTGCCGAAGGTTTTTGCCGTCTTCTTCGACTTGTCGGCTATGGCCTCACCAACGTCTTTTGTTTTTTCAGCAGCCGTTTTAAGTCCATCTGTGACGACGACCTTTAACTTGCTCGGCGTGTCTTTGTTCGTATCGTTTGCGGTCTCTTTATCTTGGGCAGCGGCGGAACTGTATGCAAAAAATACAAATATCGTAGCAACGACCAGCCTAAGGAGGCTCTTCATTTTCATATACTTAACCCCTTTTTGTTATAGTCGAACTTGAGCTTGCGCTTAGTTTCATTGCGGAGATATGCATTAGTCATGCCACAAAAAATTGCCTCGCATCGAGCCCCTAAAGCCAGATGCCGAGGCGTATTCTTCGAAATCGATTTCGCTGCGTCTAAGATACGGGCCGTCGGGCCGCACGAACGACGTTTCGCCCTTTTCGATAGACCCACTTGGTCCCGTTCTTGGTTTTAACAGCCACCCACGTTCCACCCTTCCATGCGCTGCGGGCGACCCATTTTGTACCGGTCCAGACGCGGTTTCCGACGACTGCACCTTTGCGATATACCTTCTTCGAAACGTTCTTCGTTCCTCGTGCGACGTCCTTTGTGGTATCGACGACCTCCCTGCCGACCTTTTTCATCGTCGCTTCCTGGCCTGACGCCGAAGACCCGACGCCAAGCACGAAAGCGAATGAAACCGTGAAAATGAATGCTCGAACTTTCATATTTTATTTCTCCCGCTATAGACAACCGCTCTATTCTGTCGCAACCGCACCTCTGGAAACTGTTTAATCCCGGACATTCGCCCTGATATAGGAAACGATGTCTTCGGTAGACGTACCGGGCGGAAATACTTCGGAAATACCTTTTGATTTTAGATCGGCGATGTCCTCAGTCGGCACGATCCCGCCTACCAGAATGAGAACATCGTCCATCCCGGCAGTGTGCAGAAGATCGACGATCTTAGGACAAAGCGTGCGGTGCGCTCCGCTCAGTATCGAAATCCCGACCGCATCCACGTCTTCCTGCAACGCCGCTGCAGCGATCATCTCGGGTGTTTGCCGCAGCCCTGTATATATCACTTCCATTCCGGCGTCGCGAAGCGCTCGGGCTATCACTTTCGCGCCGCGGTCGTGCCCGTCTAAACCCGGTTTCGCAACCAGCACTCTGATCTTGCGTTCTGCCATTCGGAAGTAAGTATATTAGTACACAAAGGTTGCGAGCAAACTCGGGGCTATCACAGAATCATTCGACGACCAGGGTCGACTTAAGCGGCGCGTCGCGAAATTCCATATTCGGCGAGCCGAAAATGCAACGAAGCTTTCGCCAGATGGTCGGCTGTTTGCGAATCGCATCATGCATCTCGACCCATCCATGCGTGTTTATCCAGAATGGATTGTAGCTTTCGAGCTGCTTGATAATTCCGTATTGAGGTTCTTCGGTTTCTTTTACGAAGGAACCGAATATACGGTCCCAGATGATCAGGACGCCGGCGTAATTCTTATCGAGATAGGGATTGTTCACGCCATGATGGACGCGATGATGCGACGGTGTATTCAACACCCATTCGAGCGGCCCGAGCGAACGGACCATCTTTGTATGGATCCAAAACTGATAGATCAGGTTGAATCCGTGAACGATCAGGAACATCCACGGAGCGAACCCGAGCAGCATTATCGGAGCATAAAACATCCAGTGAAGAATCCCTGAAAACCAGCTTTGCCGTACCGCGACGCTCAGGTTGTACTGCTTGCTCGAATGGTGCACGACGTGGAAGTTCCAGAACAGACGGCATTCGTGACTGACACGGTGAAAGACGTAATACGCAAGATCATCAATAAAGAACAAGATAACCCACGACCACCATGCCTCGGCGGGGAATCTGTATGGAGCCCATTCGTACGCTAGCATGTAGATCACACCGGCGAGCAGTCCCCAAAGAATTCCCCACATCGTGCTCGAAAAACCGAGAATGATGTTAGTTCGCGTGTCCTTTCGATCTTCGAATTCGTTCGTTCCGCGAATACGCGATAAATGCGCTTCGACGGCGATTAATATCGCGAAGATCGGTATGGCTGCGACGGTCGGCCTGAGCATATGTTTTGAATAAAATGAATTTTACTACAACGTTCAAACGTCTGATGTCGTACGAGACTTTAGTGATGGCTTGAGTGTAGAATTCCGCTGTCTCATGCGAATATTTAAGATCGTACTTGTTTGCCTGGCCGTGGTGTTCGTGCTGATCCAGTTCGTGCGAATCGACAGGTCGAACCCGACGATCGATCCGTCACGTACCATCGAGAGTGTGGTAAATGTTCCGGCGGAAATTCAGCAAATCATGTCGCGTTCGTGCAACGACTGTCATTCGAACAAGACAATATATCCGTGGTACACGCAGATCGCGCCAGTTTCGTGGTGGCTGCGAGATCATATTGACCACGGCCGCGAACATCTCAACATGAGCGAATACGGCGGCTATACGCCGCGCCAGCAGGAACATAAACTTGAAGAGATCTGCGAACAGGTCGAATCGGGTTTGATGCCGTTGCCGTCGTATCTGATAATGCACCGAGACGCTGCACTGTCGGAAGACGATAAGAAGGCGATCTGCGATTGGGCTAACGCCGAGCGGGCAAAGTTTCCAAGAGCGGTACAATGAGGAATATGTTCTGTCCGAATTGTTCAGCGAAAAATTCCACCGACCAGCGTTTCTGCCGCTCCTGCGGGATGAACCTTGAACAGATTTCCGCCGCGCTCTCCGAGCATATTCCCCGCAACGCCGTGCTCGATTTGGATCGAAGGGAAAAACGTCTCGAAAGGTTCGGCCAGATTGCATTTGGCGGATTTCTCGTAATGGTCGGACTTGCGATTCTCGGCATCCTTTACACGATAGTCAAATACATGATCCTAAGCGGTGACAACCCGTGGGCGGGTTCGCTGATGGCAGCCTTTATTGTATTTGCAGGTCTGACGCTGATCTACGTCGTATTCAAGGAGGACCTCAAGGACAAGCGAAAGAAACTAGCCCACCGGCCCGATATCGAACCCACGATCGAACTCAATTCCGGTAGCGACCTGCTGCTGAACCAGCCGCCGGCCGGTCAGGTCGCCTCGGTTATCGAGGACACGACGGAGCTTCTTCCCATCGAAAACAAGACCCACAAGCTGTAACCTAATGGGTTCGTAGGTGTTTCGGTGTCCGATTGCGGACTTTTGTCCGCAGCTTGTCCGCCGCTGTCCACCGCCTGTCCATTCGTGAAAGCGGACGCAAACAATTGACCCGCTTTGGGTTATGTATATACAGAAGCCATTTTCGGACAAAAACCGAAAAAAGTTTTTTCACCGTCCGACAACAAAACTCTATTTATCAAACAACTCCGACACCACGGTCCCTGGACGGCACAGTGTAGCATATATGCAACGACTTGGAAAGCAATATTTTTGCGACGAAAGCGTGAGCTAAACGGCGCTTGATGTCTTCGCCGGCTGCTGCGTTTCGGGGACGGGATGTCTTATAATTGAATTCGGATGAAACAGTTAGAGATAGTGCATTATCCCGACCCGGTTTTGTTGTCGGTCGGGACCCCGGTCGGCGATGAGGAGTTCGGTATCGAATTTCGCAATCTGGTCGACCAGATGTTCATAGCAATGGAAAAGGCTGGGGGTGTTGGCCTCGCCGCGCCTCAGGTCGGCATTTCGAAACGCTTTTTCGTGATGGATGTGCCCGAGGACGACGGCGGGCATCAACGACACGCGATAGTCAATCCGCGGCTCCTGAGCGTTGAGGGTGAGCAGACGGGCGACGAAGGCTGCTTGTCGTTTCCAGGGCTCTTTCAGCAGGTAAAGCGCGACATGCGCGTAATCGTCGCTTGTCAAGATACGAGCGGCGAGGAGATCGAATTGGACCTCATGGGTCTGGCAGCGCGATGCGTGTTGCACGAAACGGACCATTGCGACGGGATCGTTTTCCTCGACCGGATGACGCCGTTGAAACGGGAACTCGCGAAGCGGAAGATCAAGAGGCTGCAGAATACGGGGAAATGGGACGACCGATTTATGCGCGTCTGAGAAGAAAATATGCAAACACAACGAGTATTGGACGAATTCAGGAACGAGCCTTTTACCGATTTTTCGAAGCCGGAAAATGCGGAGGCGATGCGTGCGGCGATCGAGAAAGTGCGGGGCGAATTGGGCCGCGACTACCCGTCTATCATCAACGGCGAGCCGGTGACATTG
>JAICPV010000060.1 GCA_025929655.1 Pyrinomonadaceae bacterium | reverse complement strand
CCGCTTAAAGTTTTGGTTCGTTTCCACGGCCCTTTCCGACATCTTTTCTCAATGGCAGTTCCACGATCAAGTTTGTTCAGTAAACTTCAGTTTCGGCAGCACCAACTGAAGCGCCTTTGCACCGGCTTCGGTGATCTTCGATTCGCTCATCGTCAGTATTTCGAGCGCGGTGAGTTTTTCGATGTGCTTTAGGCCGGCATCCGAAACGGCTGTTCGGAAGACGCTCATCTTGCGAAGCTTGGTCATTCGTTCAACGTTCACCAAGCCGGCATCAGTCACTTTCGTGGTACCGATCAACAGTGTTTCCAGCTCCGTCAGGCCGCGAAGCTCTGCGAGACCTTTATCCGACAAACTCGTTCGAGCCAAATTAAGGAACTTTAATTTTCTCAAGTTTCGAAGATGCGAAACCCCGGCATCGGTCAATGGAGTAACGCGCAGGTCAAGCCATTCGATCTCGGTAAATTTCTCGAGATGTCGCAGATCGTCGTCGGTGAACTTTGCATTGTTCAGATCGACCTTCACAACCTCACGGTTTGCGTTCCACTCCACCTTGCCGCCGAGCTTTTCGATCTCGGCCGCGGCCCGGCGTTCTTCGGCTTGGAAAGCGCCGTGTATCTTCGGCGCGATCTCATCGAGCCAGCCGTTGAGCTCCGCCTGCGTATGCCATTTGCCCTTGAGCATCACGCCGGCTCGGTCGTATGTGGCGGTTATGTCGTCAAGCGGATTTTTGTTAAGCAAGACGAGGTCGGCGCGTTTTCCCTTTTCGATCGTGCCCGCCTTGGAAAGCGTTCCGAGAAATTCGTGGGGGTTGCGCGTTCCTGCGGCGAGCGCCGCGTAGTTCCCGATCCCTGCGTCGCGCAAAGCTTTCAATTCATGATGGAGTGCGAACCCATAAAGCCATAAAAACTCAGGCGTGTCCGAGCCGGCCATCAGCTTTCCTCCGGCAACGTGGATCGCCTTTATCAATTTGTTTCGGGCATCGATCCATTTCATCTTCCGTTCAGCGGAGACCTGCGTGATCAGCCTCGAGCGCTTGTAAAAGTTCAGCCACTGTTCCTGCACTTTTGCGGGGTAGAAACGGAAATCAGGCTGCGCGCGGATCGATTCTTCGCTTCGAGGCAGCGCAAATGAATTCTTGAAAAAATGCTGGGTGGGATTTGAAAACGGATTTGCTTCGACCGATCTTTTTGCCACGATCGGGATCTTAGCTTCGTCGATGTGATCGATGCTCTCCCAGTTTTTCGGATCCGACATATAGAGATCGGAGACCGAGCCCTTCATCGGGGCGTCGTCGCGGAGGATCTGCTCCATGTAGCCGTCGAGATGCTCGATCTGCTGTTTCGCCTTCCACGCGCGGGGTGCGGTTACGTACTCGCGGTCGGCGTGCCCGACGACGCGGATCTTCTGCTTCGCGGCCTCATCTATTGCGGCCTCATAAATGGCAGCGGGCACAAATGTCGTTATCTTTATGAAATCGTAGCCGGCGGCTTTGGATTTTCGTACCGCCTCGCGTGCCTCTTCTTCGGTCTTAACGACAAAATTATTCCCTTGCTCGCGACCTGTCAGGTGCGGCGAGGCAACAAAGATGGTCGGGGCCTCGATCTCGCCTTTTGCAGATCTAGCCCGCAAGCTAAGCAGCTCGGGCGTGCCGATCATAAAGCGGATCGTGGTAACGCCGTTAGCCACCATTACGCGAAGTTCGTCCGGCGCGATCGAATCCGGATACTCCGGGCCGTCGGACAAAAGGTGAGTGTGCATGTCGACGAGGCCGGGGATCAGATACTTGCCCGTGCCATCGATCGTGACGGCATCCTTTGGCACCTTGACCTTGCCAGCGTCTCCGATCTCCGCGATCAAGCCGTTCTTCACGAGGACCGTTTGATTCGTGAGCACGCGCTCGCGGTCCATCGGTACGACGTTAACTCCGACAAAAGCGGTCGTCTGCGCGAAAACCGGGGCCGTGAATACTACCAGTATAAAAAGGATCGTTTTCATAATTTTGCTACGCCCGCACCCAGCCGTATTGAGTGTTCGATGGCCGTGGTCCCTCCGCTCGATATTTTGCTTTCAACTTTGTTACGTAATCCGCCGGGATCGCGTTCATCTTCCCTTTCACGTCGATTCCGTAAACGCGTGCTGAGTTAAGTCCGAATATCTTTTCCTTCACACGATCGGTCAGCGGTTTGAAGCCGAAGCGTTTCATTAAGTCTTCCGGCATCTGCAGACGACGGAACGCTTCGATCTGCCATTGCGGCGAACCCCACCAGATCGAATCGGTTCCCCACAGCACGTGATCCTCACCGAACGCCTCGATCATCAGCCCGAGCATATACGCGCAGAGCTTCGGCTGAGTTATCACGGTCATTCCGAACGTCGTGCCGAGGTCCATATAGACGTTCGTCATTTTCGGATTTCGGTTCCGCATCGCGCATAGATCGGAGATCCAGGGGACGTTCGTTACCGTTTTAAAGTCGTCCTGCACTGCGGGCAGCGCATCGCGAACGCCTTTGAAACCTGCGTGGTAGATCAGGAAGTTCATGTCCGGAAAATCCTTCGCGGCTTTTTCGACGTCCTTCGGCGAGCTGTGATCGATCTGCCATCCGGGGAGCGGCAATCCCTTGTGAACGCATATGTTCTTTATGCCGATCTTTCGCGAATACTCGTAAAACGGGTAAGCGACCGTTTCATCGTCCATCCACCAGCCGACGCTTCCGTCCGCCAGCGGTTGGCCGGGATAGCCTTTCCATGCTTCGGGTTTCAGTTCCTCATACTGGCGGTGCATTTCTTCAAGATTAGGTTTGCCGAGGTCCGGCGAGAACAGGCCGTGCGCAATGAGCCGTTTCGACTTCGCAAGGCCGTTGATCTCGGCACGCGTTTCGACCATCTCGTTTGGGGTGAGCACATTCTGATCAGCAGTTTTCGCGGGCAAGCCGGTTATTACCGCCATCGAAGTGTCACTATCGAGGAACATTTCCTTGATGTAATTCGCGAGATACAGGTCTTCCCATCTATGCTCGCGGCCTTCGAGAGCTTTGTTTCCCCAAGCAGCTCCGGCTGCGCGGTATCCGGGGATCAGGGGCGGCGTGCGAATGATCTTCGGCGCGGCTACGTGGTGCGTGTGGATGTCGAAAATGAACGGTTTCTTCGGCCATTTTTCCTCTGAAGCGAGCGGCTCAAAAAGTTCTGAGGCGGAGACGCTAAAGAGATCGCCGAATACAGAATTCATTGCAAGGAACGCCGCTGCAAAACCGCCGGTCGACGCGAGAAATTCTCGCCGCGAAACGCCGAGCTTTTTAATGCTGAAGTCGGCGATCTCACTCAATTTTTGAGCAACGCGCTTCTGCTCTTCGGTCTGCGGAAGCGGTTCGAACTCTTCGTTAGACACGGCTTGTACCGGAACCGGCAGCGGCTCGTCGTCGGTTTCGCATTTTTGGACCCAACGCATTACGGTATCAAGTTTTCCCGCGGCAGACGCTCGTCCATCATCGCGGTCTGGTATGCGAACGCGGCGATGATCGTCGACGCCTGTTTCAGATCGTCCGCAAGGATTCGGTCGAAATTGTCCTGGTTAGAATGATGCGTCCGCGTACCGTATTCGGCCGGGTCCTGAATGAACTGAAATCCCGGCAGGCCGATCGCGTCAAAAGGAAGATGGTCGGTTCCCCCTGTGTTCGCAAGCGTCAGGGTTTTTGCACCGGCATTTGCAAAGGGTGCAAGCCATGCTTCGAAGAAAGGCCGGACGTTCGAATTACCCTGCATATAAACACCGCGGATCCGGCCCGTACCGTTGTCCAGGTTGTAATATGCCGAGAGCTTTTCGTAACCGGCCGCCTTTACGATATTTCCATTCTTCTTCTCGCCGAAATGCTGCTTCACATGAGCGGCCGAACCGTACAGGCCCTGCTCCTCGCCGGACCAAAGTGCAACGCGGATCGTCCGCCTCGGCTTCAACCCCGAAGCCTGAACGATCCTTGCGGCTTCCATGACGGCAGCACTGCCCGCGCCGTTGTCGGTCGCGCCCGTCGAGGTATGCCAGGAATCGAGGTGCGCGCCGAGAATCACGATCTCGTCCTTCAGTTTCGGATCGCTGCCCGGGATCTCGGCGATCGTGTTATAGCCGTTGGGATCAGAATCGTAATACTGCGAATCGATCTCGATGGACATTTTCGGTTTCTCGCCGAGCCTGATCATCCTCACGAGACGGTTGTAATCCTCCGTGGCCATGGTGATCTGCGGGAGCATCGCCGATGCGTACTTTTTGTTCTGCGGCTGGAACGCGGGCGACTCGAATAATTCTTCGATCGTTTTGATGTCACCCGTTTCGATCGCTACCGCGGCACCGTCGCCGAAGATCGTACCGCCGCTCCCCTGCCCGCTGTTGTGGACGACGACCGCTGCACCTTCGTCGATCAGAAACTTCAATCGCCTCGCACTTTCGTTCATGCTTTTGGCGAAGCTCCTAAGCGCCTCGATCGGAATTGCGTCGGCATCGCCTGCCGGCTGTGGTGCGGACGCGAGCTTGGCAAGTTCTTCGTCGCTGATCCGCGTCATCAGCGGCCTGTCGATCGGCTTTAACGACCGTTCAGCGTTAAGTAATACGATCTTTCCGCGGAGCTGGCCTTTGTATTTGTTCAATTCATCCGGGGTTTTCGCTTCAAGATGAACAACATCGCTTGTGATAACGCCTTTCGTCGCCGGCGACCATGCACGCGGATAGGAAATGACGGAAATGAACTGCGGATCCACAACCGAAGCCGAATACTTTCTCACCGCCCAGCCACGTCCGAACGGGCCCCAGGATTCCAGATGGGCATTCTGCAGGCCCCATTTCGCCATAGTGTCGCGCGTCCATTCGTTTGCACGTTTCATGCTCGGCGAACCGGTGAGGCGATGGCCGATCACGTCCGTCATATACGACAGTGTCTGCATCACCTGCGAGCGGTTCGTCCCCTCGTCGCGGATCTTGTCGATCGCTTCTTTCGGGGCGGTGTAAACAGTCTGACCGATCGCCAGTGACGGCAACACAAAAGTACAGATCAAAAATGAACTGATAAATCGTTTTCGAAGCATAAATTACTCTCTAAAATCTCCGGAACTTGAAGTATTACGATTTGAAAAATAATTGGTTCAGAAGTTCGATCTTTTGCTCGGATGCACGCGAGATTGGATATGAATCACGAATAAAAGCAACGGGCACCAATGAAGCGCCCGTTTGCCGATTTCAATGGTGTTTCCTATTTCTAAACGCCTGCGACCGCGATCCCATCAGGCGCCGCACCGGGATTCACGCTGCCGGTCACAGACATTTTTTCCAGGTCGATCTTCATCACGGAGTCGACGCCCGCGGCATTCGGATCGGGACGGCCCGCCGTAATGAAAAGCGTTTTGCTGTCGTTCGAAAAAGCGACGCCGAGCGGGACATTGTCAAGTTTCAGCCGTTTCACTTCTTTCCGTGTCGCAGCGTCGATGACCAGGATCTCCTTGGTCAGTATCATCGTGCAGATGACATATTTCCCGTCCGGCGTGAAACGTACGCGGTACGGCCGCCCGCCGACGTTGATCTTTGCGACAGACTTTCGGGCAGCCGTATCGACCACCTCGACCATTCCCTCAACGTTGAGCCCCAGCCAGACCTCTTTGCCATCGGGCGACAGGTCGATAGCTTCGGGCTGTTTGCCGACGGGTATTTGCGCGATCGGCGGCCTGCCTTGCGTGAATGGCGGCATCTCGATCGAAGTCACCGAATCCGAGCCGATATTCGCGGTATAGAATTTTTTCTGGTCGGTGCTTCCGACGACCATGTGCGAGCCGTTTTGCCCGGTGCCCATGATCCAGTCGATCTTGTTTGCAACGGTGTCGTAACGGGCGATCGCGCGGTTCGCTTCCGCCGTGAAGTAAAGCTTCGTCCCGATCAACTGCAGCCCGTGCGGGCGGATCAGCGGGGTGGTTTCGAACCTGCGTAGCTCTTTCGCCGTCGCGATGTCGATCACCGAGATCGAATTGCCCGGATTCGGCCCGTCGCCGTAGTTTGCCACGTACGCCGTTTTTCCATCGGGCGACAAAACGACCTCATGCGGGCCGTTTCCTACGGCAACCTTGGCGGTGACCTTCATAGTTGCAGGGTCGATTATGGCCATCGACGCCTCCGCCTTGTTTAGCGCGACCAGAACACCATTCGTTTGTCCGATGACGATCGTGTATTTCCCGATCGAGATGATGACTCCGATAGAGAGAAAAGCGAGGATCTTTAGTTTTTTGGACATAGTTGTACTCGAGGTTGACTAACTTGAAATTCTAGTCAGCATCGAAACCGCATTGCTATGAATTTGTGACAGGGTGCATTTCGCCGTGATGAACGGCATTTTAGGACGAGCCTTCAAACAGCTCCAGGAAACGTTCGCGGTAGTTTCTGCTTAGCGCCAATTCGCTGCCGTCGCGCAGGATCACCGAGTAATCGCCGCTGAACATCGGGTGAAGCTCCTTGATCCGGTCGATGTTGACGATCGTCGAACGGTGGATGCGCATGAACAGCGACGGATCCAGTTTTGCCTCGATCGAGTTCATCGTCTCGCGGATCATATGCGAATCGCGCCCGACGTGCAGCTTCAGATAATTTCCCGACGCTTCGATCCAGTCGATCTCGTTGGTCTTCAGGAAAAAGACTCGGCCCACCGATTTCACCACCAGTCTTTCGAGATATTTCTTATCCGGCGCGATGCTCGATATCAGCGACGCGAGACGCTCGTCCAGTTCGCCCCGACGGCGGCTTTCGATCTGCTCCTTTGCCCGCCGAACCGCCTGATGGAAACGCTCGCGGTTGAAGGGCTTTAGAAGGTAATCGAGAGCGTGCACATCGAACGCCTGCAGCGCGTATTGGTCGTAGGCGGTGACAAAAATGATATTCGGAAGGGACCTTGAGTCGAGTCCGCGGATAACGTCGAACCCATTCTTTTCCGGCATTTGGATATCCAGGAAAACCAGGTCCGGCTGGTTTTCGCGGATCGCCTTGATCGCGTCGTCGCCGTTGCCGCATTCGCCGAGGATCTCGAATTCACGGTCGTCTTTCAGGAACCGTTTTACGCGTTCCCGCGCGAGCGGTTCGTCGTCGACAATGAGCGTGCGGATCTTCACTAGGGTATTACTTCCTGATAATTGCGGAACGGTATTTCTAAACCGACGATCACCCCCTGTTTGCCGGCCGACGTGATCGAAAATTTATGCTGCTCGCCGTAAAGATGCTTGAGGCGGCGGCGGGTGTTGGATAGTCCGACGCCTTCCGGCAAATTGTCCGTATCGCCAAAGGGGATCCCGAGCCCGTTATCCTGCACCTTTATTTCGAGATGTCCATTGCTCCGCGCTGTTTCGATGTCAATGCGGCCGCCTGACGCCCGCGGGCTGATCCCGTGCTTGATGGCGTTTTCTACGATCGGCTGGAGGATCATGTTGGGAACGGTCGCGTCCAGAGTCTCCGGCGCGATCTGCATCTCGACGACCAGGCGGTCGTGGAACCGCATCTGCTCTATCTCGATGTATTTGTTGAGAAATTCAAGCTCCTGCTTGAGTGAAACTTCCTGCACTTCCAGGTTCTCGAACGACATCCGCAGCAGGTCGCTCAAGTCCGTAAGCATCCGATCGGCGGCGTCCGGATCGCGATGAATGAGCTCGGAGATCGCGTTCAGAGCATTGAACAGGAAATGCGGGTGAAGCTGCATTTTCAGTACCTGAAGCCGCGATTGTGCCAGCCGGGCCTCGAGCTTCGACGTCTGGAGCTCGCGCTCGCGATATTTTCGGTAATAGTTGTAAGCCGACCAAACTCCGACGACCGCCCAATAGATCTGCAGGCTCAGGTGAAGGTTGAATGAGACAAAGAACTTGTATGCGTCCCAAAAGCTCCCGAAGGCGGCTCCGGGCGGGTAGCCCAGACGCGGAAGGATCAGAGCATCGATGCCCTGTTGGAACAAGGATACGACGATGCCGGCAACTATATGAAACGGTATTGCCACCTTCCAGCTGCCCTTCTCAAACGGAAAGCGCCGCGCCAGGTACACGATCAGCGGGCTCATCGCGAACCAAACGTATCCGGAAACGAGCTGCCACATTAGCACCTGAAAGAACGGCACGGGTTTGCCGAGAAACTGGCTCTGAAGCGCGAACTGGCTCGTGAAAAAGAGTGCGAACAAGGTCCAGACCAGCCATACGGCGATCCATTTCCCTGCCCGGCTGCTGCGGAAAGCTGAAAGGTCCATTTTTTGTTAAGTATATACAAACGCGAGTTGCCGGAAACAACTCCAGTGACCAAGCGTGAAATATCCCTGACGAAACGCGGCAAAATCGTTTTCGATAAAAGCGGTCATCAGCGGTCAGCCAGATCTTTTCGGACAAGTAAAACAAGATCGACACCCGGCCGGAGGCCATAGGATCCCATGAGATCGTATTCCGCCGAATACCGTCGCAGGACATCGCCGTCCTGATCGGGCGTTTTGGCGATAATGATCTCGGCCTTATCGGAAGGCACTATTTTACCCTGATAGAAGGCGTTGTCGTAATCCTTCGTGTACCAGACGAGCGGCCAATAATCGGGTGAGACGATCTGTATTTTCGCTTCTTTTCCTTTTCCGCTCGCTTCGGCGTAGTGTTCGATCCGCCGGACCAGATCGTGAAAATCCGGTTTGGTGTGAGCATAGACGTAAGCGGTGTCTTCGTCGGCATAACGAACGAAATTCAGGTCGTATGACTGATACGCCGTAGCGGCTACGGCACCGATCGAAAGCACGATCCCGATGTTCCGCGCAGGCGCCTGCGAAAGCGAAATTATCTCGTTCACCGCGTAACCCGCAACGATGCACATCGGCAGCAGGAATGAGATCGCGAGCCACGGCGTCTTGTACGGGATCAGCGAGTATGCGGCGAGCAGGCCGAAAGCCCATAGGCCGGTAAACATCGCGAATTTGCTGCGCGCCCGGAAGAATGCGAACGCCGTCCCGATTGCCGCCATGATCATAAGAGGGAGTTCGAGCTCTTTTCCCCATTCGAGGTAAGCCCACATTCCGTTCTGCGTGTGATCTTTGCTCCCGGTTTTTGTCCAGATCGAATAGGCTTCGAAAGCCTTGCCGACACCTTCCGGGTATGAGTAGAACGACGAGAAGAACAGCACAAAAAGGTAAATGAAGATCGCGCCGACGCCGACCAGCAAAAGTATCCGGTCCGTGCCGGTTCCGACCGCGTTTTTGAAATTGGAAAAGGT
>JAICPV010000023.1 GCA_025929655.1 Pyrinomonadaceae bacterium | reverse complement strand
GTGGACTTGCGAAAGAAGGAACCGTGGTTCCCACCGGGATTAAATCCCCGGATGTCGAAGTTCCAGTGGTCGTTCGCGAGGATCAACATGTCCGACTCGGTCAATTCCCGCTGGTGGTTCCGGTAGCGGCGGATGAGACGTTCGTCCTCCGAAAGGTTCGGCTCGTTTTCGACGAACGCGGGATGCCGGTCGAGTTGTTCGTTGAGGCCGATCACCGCGTTCGAATACTTGCCCTTGTGTGTCGCCCGAAGCCATTCCAGTTCGGAATGCCATTGGCTCAGCCACGACGATCGGTCGCCGGCGGGCACCGAAAACGCTTCGTCCTCGAAGATCTTTAAGGGGAATCCCGGGCCGAACTCCTCGATCTTAAAGGAGAATTTTCCAAATGCGTCTTGCCGCAAACCGGAGACCGCCAGATAGCGGAAACTTAACTCCCCATTTTCGCCGTTTCTCGTCAGGATCAAAGCCTGCTTGTTTACCCCGCCATAGAGCCAGATGGGATTGTCGTTCGGCCGAAGCTCTTCGGACAAGTCGGCAGTGATCGAAGAGAGGGGAATCCGCAACGCGATAAAATCGATAGGTTCATTGCTGACTTGCGGTTGCAGGTTGCTGCGAACCCGCTGGCTCTTCAGCAATTCCAAATAATTCACCGTCACGTAGCTTTTTTCGCGGTCGATCTCACCGTTCGGTGCGACAACGATGCCGTTCGGCTTCAAACCCGACACGTAATTTTGCAGCTGATAGATCGAATTGGGGCGTCCCATCGAGCCGGGAGCTATCAGCTCCTCAACCTTCAATGAACCTGGTTTAAAGTTCGCCGCATTTAACGAAAGCAGGTTCTTGAGCGTACCGATATATTTTCGATACGCTTCAGCACTGGTCTTTTCGGCACGTACGAGAGCTTCCAGCCGACGAGCCTCTTTATCTTTGCCGAGCTCGCGCTCCTTCACCGAGAAATTAGCGGGATGCGTTTTGACAACCTTCTCGTTTGCGTCGATCCATCGCTGAACCGCCCCTAATTCTTCCTCCAACTTTTGCACCGATGATCGCCAATGATCGCGATGATCGTCCAATATGCCAAAAAACCTGGCCGTCGCGGCTTCTCTTAACGGGGGCGACAAGCTCTTACGCTGAAGCTCCTGTAGCAGGATGTGAAGTTCATTCAATCCGCTTTCGCGCAGATGAATCGAAGAGCGTTCGTTGCCGTCGAAATCTACAAGAGCTGTTGGGTACTCCTTGTGTTTGCCCTTCAAATAGTAGGAATTCTTCGAAGGCGTCGCCGTAGCCGGAACGAACGGATTCACCCCCTGGAGACTATAGTCGAGAAGTATGCGACGCTTCGTCATCACGTGATGGCCGCCCCCAGTGGCGTCCGTAAGCATTGTGACCAGGTTGAAGCCTTGGCTGTAGATCGGTTCGACGGCGTTGAATCCGTGATCGGACAACAGGACCATAGCGGTTTCATCGGCGCGCGACGACGCCTGAATGCCCGTCCAGAACCTGCCCAGCGTGCGATCCAGGCTTTTCAATTCGATCAGCCGCGAACGCTCGTCGTTGTTGTCGTGCATCACGTGATCGAAATTGGTGTCGTAATAATCGAAGTAATCGATCTGCGGCATCGACACGACACGGTCAGCGATCTCCCGCTCGTTCTGCAGGACCGTCATACGCATGTATTCAAATCCAAGCGCGAATTCGTTCAGGAAATCGGTCTTATTGCGCGGGATCAAATTCACCGCACCCGCGCCGAGCATGCCGAGCCACGGATTATCACGCTGGTAAAGCTGCGGGCTGTGATATCGCTTTTCGTACGGGAACGCATCTACAAGCAGCGGTATCTTCATCTGCGACATAACCTGCGCGGCGGGCATGTCCGCCCGAAGCTTGCGAAAATTGTCGTAGTAGAACGCGAAAAAACGCAGGTAGTCGTATGTCTCCTGTGTGAAGCGGTCGAATTCGACATTCCCTTTAACCTGCATATGCTGGCCCGAGTCCAGCATTCCCCATGCCGGCCCGGAAAGGCTTATCCCGCGTGTATAAAAGTTTTCGACGCGGGCACCATTCTTGTAGAAGATCTCTTCGAACCACGGCAGCATCGACTTGCCGGTTTTCGGATCGCGTTTGTTCACATATCGGTCGACCGATTCGAACGGCAGCCCGTCGATCTTCACGACGACGAGACGCTTGACGCCCTGCGCGCTCGCAGCCGCGGCAACTACAAGCAGCAAAACACCGAAAACAACCGCACGTGTATATCTGGAACGATGAAGTTTCAACATTCTACTGAGTCGATCAATTCAATTCGGAAACCGGCGTGCCGGCCGGACGCCGCTGCGAATGCCCGTTCTCGCGAACCCGTTTGAGGTATTGGGAGGCGGCCTCCCGCCAGCGGGCATCGAAGGTCTTGTCGTTGTAGATCCCCGCGAGCGCATTCTCAGCCGCCTTGCTCTCGATCTTAAAGAGACTCGCAAGGCATGCGTCGCGAATATCGTCACGCAAGGTCGACGCGAAGATCTTAGCGATCGCGTCCGCGGTACGGCTCCCGGCGGGATCGCCCTTAGCCGCCACAAAATTCAAGGACCGCATCAATTCCGGAACATTCGAATCGACCTCGGGACGCACGGAAAAGTACGCGGTTTCCCGAATTCGGCGCTCGTGAAAATCGAGTTGACGCTGGACGTCGGCCTTCGCCATAAGCTCAGCGGTGGGTTTGAGCCGATGCTTGTACAGTCCGAAGGTCAGGATCCGTGCGATCGAATATTTCTTCGGCATTTTGCCGCCATAGGCTGCAAGCGTCATCTCGTTGATACGGTCCTTCTCCAATTTCTTTCCCAACTGCGAAGAACTCTTCGCGTACTCGACAAGGTTCCGATATTGCCCCCGAGCCAAACTCATTTCGGCATAGAGATCATTTTGAAGCGGGTTGATGGAAACCTTTTCAAGCCGATCGTCGATCTCGCGGCGAAACTGTTCCCTCATGCTCTCGTCCATCGCCAGTATCATCTTGAGCTGGGCGTACGAACGCACGCGTGAAGGCTGGTTGATGTCCATTCCGCGCTTGCCCGTGACGAAGCCGTACAGAAACTTCCCGAGCGTCACGGCAAGCCCGCCGCCCTGCGTCACAGAAAGAACGTCGCTTGTAATGTCCCTAAAGGCGCGGGCGATCGTCTCGCGCTTTTTCGGATTACCCGTATCGCGAAAGTCGACGAGAATAATCGGGATCTTCGGGTGGTCAAGGCCATAGATCGCAAGCGGAACGAGCGTTTTGCTGACCGCGCCGGGCGTATTCGGCTCCACTTCGCGGCTGTCCGCGTCGAACCAGCGAACTTCGCTGTAGCCCTTCCATTCCAACAGACGCTTGTCGTCCCAAGGACTTTTGATATTCAGGAAACGTCCGTCCCAAGGACGGTCTTTGTTAGCGTGCAGGTCCTCCGCAAACGCCCAGGCAATAGCATGTTTTGCAGAGCCGTCCGGCATCTCGAGAGGCTCGAAATATAGTCCCTGTGCCTCGGCAAAACGGCGAAGCAATTCGCGAGTCTGCCCCGCGTTTGCCCGGCCGCTGATGTGGATGCGGTCGCTTGCACGCAAATAGTTTTCGCGAAGCACCTCGCCGCCGAAAGATTTATCGGTAAGCGCGAGACACGTATTAATGTCAGCGAGCTCGCGTTCGGTCAAGCCCTTTTCACCTGACACCTGTTCGTACAGCGAAAGGATGGTCAATGCCTCGGCGATCGCGGATTTTTTATATTGCGAGTGGTTCGTTCGCCACGTTCCCCATATCATTTTCGGCTTGCCGCTCACTGGCCCGAGATATCCGCGACGTACGATTTCCCAAATAACGGTTTCGAAAAGTTTACTGGAAGATCCGCTCATGTCCATGATCGGCCGCGGCACCGACTTCCCTGCTTCCTTCTTCGAACCGACGCGGCGATAAAAGAATGGGACCGCCGACAGGATCTTTTGCATCGTCGTCGGGGAGGTATACGTCAGCATCCAAACGTAACGGAGCTTGTCATTCTCCTTCACATCGTCGCCAAGCGTGTCGCGGAGCACGCTGATCAGCGGCAGCGGCTTGCGCTCTCCATTCGTGTCCGGCCGGTCGAACGTGCCGTTCATCCGATAAAAAATAGTAATGAGCTCCGCGCCGTTTTCGAGTTTGATCGTTTCGACCGAGAAAGGAAGGTCCGCTCCGTCGTCCGTCGCAGCTCCGGTAGCCGTCGGCACCGCGCTCGCTGATGCCGCATCAGAATCGACGTTCGACTGGCCGAGCGCGGCCGTTGACAAAAGACACAAAAAAAGTGCGAATACAACGAACGAAATCGATGCTTGGACCTTTAGGCGGTTCGACATAACCTGCTTTTCTGGGGAATGCAGCGAATTGCTGAAAGAGACCTCTCAAGATTTAATGGGGAATAATAGCATGAAATTCCTGTCTGTCTTAGCTCATTGAACGCGGCCGGAAACATAATAATAGACGTAAATCCAATGTAATGAACGTTTCGCGCGTCAATTCTCCGATTTGATGTACCGTTCCCGCCTTTGTTTGCCGATAAATTGACCCGAGCAGCAAATCCGGTTCGCCGCGTTGTCCACGCTGAACGGTATGGTATTATTGACGGTTTGAATTTTTAGTACACCATACTACGCAATAATGACCAGCGAAGAAGTTTTACTTAAGGATCAACTTGAAGAAGGCTCGGAAATAAAGCCGAAGATCAACGCGAAATTCCTTTGGATCCAGGGTATCGTGTTTGCGGCCGGGCTGTCCCTTCTTATCTACGTCCTGTACAAGATCGGTTTCGGGGTTATCGCGGAAACGATCGGAACCGTCGGTTGGGGTTTCCTGATAATAGTGGCGACGAATTTTTCACGTCATCTGATCCGCGCAACCTGCATATACCTCGCAATTCCAAAAGAACACCGTAATGTCGGCTACCACAATGTCCTGGCCGCGCGCCTCGCGGGCGAAGCGATGAACCTGTTGACCTTCGCCGGACCGGTTCTCAGCGAAGCTACGAAAGCGGCCATGCTGAAGAAGAAGGTATCGTTCGCGCGAAGCGCGGCTGCCGTGATCGTGGACGACATTATGTATTACGTTTCAGTGGCGTTGATGATGCTTACCGGCGTTATATTGATGGCGGTCACCTTCGGCGCAAACGGAAAGGTTATCCGTTACACGCTGATCGGCGTCGGTATCGCCGCGACGGTGATGCTGGTCGGAATGTTTCTTGTGATCAAATTCAACGCACGGCCGCTCAGCTGGGTATTGGGCAAGCTGGATAGCCGAGGCTGGCTCCCCGGTGCCGTCGCGAAACGGCGCGATTATATCCACGAGATCGAGACCAACGTTTATAGCGTGTACAACGAACGTCCATCGCTTTTCTATGCGCTGCTAGGACTCGGATTTCTCGCGCATGTCACAAGCGTTCTCGAGGTGTTCCTGGCGCTGAATATGCTTGGGTATTCACCCAGTTTCGTGCAGTCCTATATCATCGAAGCGCTCACGAAGGTGATCAACGCGGCCTTTAGTTTTGTTCCCGGCGTCGTCGGGGTTTACGAGGGTGGAAACGGTATAATCCTGAAGGCTCTTGGGTTCACTACCGCGATCGGCGTTGCGCTCGCGCTGGTTCGACGCGGCGCGATCCTGTTCTGGGCGGCATTCGGATTCGCGATCCTTTTGTGGAGGACAGTCGATCGGGGAACAAAAACGCTGAGAAAACCGGCCTCGGAGCCGGTACAGGAAAAGCTATAATTTTCGAAAAAATGAAAATACGGCTCGGCGGTTCAATCTGCGGGGCCGTCTTGTTTTTGGAATGCTCCTGCTCGAAACTTGGAGACCATATCGACCAACAGGACGCTTATCCCAACAAGAAGTAGGATGTGGATAAACCCGCTTTTGCCGATCAGTACACAGACCAGCCAGACCCCAAGCAAAGTTCCCCAAAGTATCTTAACTCCCATTTCTTATCTCAGATCAATTCGCCGAGCGGGCGATCTATGACATGTTCGCCGGGAAGAGCTTTATGCCGTGCCAGATAATCTTCGTCCTTATAAAGAAAGGTCAGCAGCTTCTCACCCAAGCTTGCAGGCATCAGTCCGATCCGGCGCAAAAACTTCAAAGAGCTCATCGAGAATTTGTAGCTCATAGGGAAGCGTAGCCGTACCCGCGGGTATTTTCGCTCAAGTTCTGCGAGGAAATCGTTGATGTTGGCGGCCTCTGCCGGATAAACGCGATAGGTTCCAGCCGGAACCGGACGCGAAATTACGGTAGCGATAGCGTTCAAAAAATCATCCGTTCGGATAGGGTAAACCTTTACCGAATTTCTCGTGAATCGAATCGAAAACGGCAGCTTTCTTACAACGTTTCCAAGTAGTTTGTACGGGCCTCTGGGATCCTTATCTACGATCAGCCCGGTCACCAGGATCACGGCTCCATATTCCGACAATCGATTTGCGATCTTAAATTTTGTTCTGCCGTACGTGCTGAGAGTTTCGGGTGAGGCTGCTACCGAAGATACGAAAACGAGTTTCTCAGGACTCGTGATGTGTGTTTTGAGATTTTCGAACATCAAAAGGTTCTCATTTAATACCTTTTCCTCATTCTGCCCACGCACCCACGCGAAATGGAGAACATAGTCGGCATTACGGACCGCCTCTGCGGCTTCGCCGCTCAAATTCTCCCTGAGATCGGCCTTGAAATATCTTATCTCTGGGCTGTTTATCAGGCCGCTGACGGTCGTCCACGGAGTGATCAACGCGGCAATGTCGCAACCGCCCAGGCCACTTATATGCTTTAAGACTTTCTGCCCGAGATATGAATGAGCTCCGGTGACGACAATACACCTGTTTGTCATCCGAGCGACTCCCGTACGGTGCGAGCGGCGTTCGCCATGATCGTGAAGGTAAGTGTTTGCGCCGGGCTCTCCGGGAACACGGATGAATCCGCAATGTACACGTGCCGCATGATCTCACCGTTCGGTTTAACAGGCACTCGCGATTCCGAGTAAGGAAAAGCCCCGACATAATGCGAGCTGGTACTCATTCTGACAAGCTTTACCGGCGGCAGCAGAAATCCTTTACCCGTGATGACGCGGCGAAGCTGCTTCAACACCGCCCGCGCATACTCGTCAGACGGCCCGTAATCCTTCTTCTCGACCTTTAGCTTGTCGTCGTTCAACGACAGCGAATAGGATTTCGATATCTGGGTCGGGAAATACATCTTTGCCAGGATCATCCGGGCCTTGAATTTTGAAGCGAAAAACTTTAGATACCGCCAATATCCCACTGGGAAATAATACCGCCAGTAGTAATCGGCAAAGGGCGAAATATGAACGTGCGCGTAATGCCCGTTCTTGTCGCGCGGTACGCACGCCAGGATGGTATTCGTTATCGAAATATACTCCGAGTGGTTTCCGTTTCGGGACGCTCCCCCGAGATAAAAGATCGGGAATACATAGGAATTATTGTCCTTTACCGTTATTCCGTCGTTTATCCCCAATGTCCGCATCATTATTTCGGATGTGCCGAAACATCCCGCACCGAGATACAGCTTGTCGAACCCATCGAAATCTCCGGCGCTCGTTTTAAGCGAGACTGTGCCGTTGGAACTCGCGACCGATGAAACTTTCGCATTCACGATCTTTTCCAACAGGCCTTTTTCTTTCGCTCTTTCGATCGTCCTCGTCGCGTCGTAGATCGAACTGCGGAAGCATCCGTACATGCATTCGCCGCAATAGACACACGAGTTCGCTGCGTTACTATTCGTTTCAACAGCGAGGCGGTTCAGGCCTGAGATAATTCGATACGGCCCGGATTGCTTCGTTTCGCCGTTGATCCGGTCGTTCAACTTCTGTATCGGAGCGGGAATGTCGATCGGCGGCCGGTTCACGTAATCTTCACCGAAATAAGAGTTGAGTTCGTCCTGTTTGCCGGAAATGCCGATCTCGTCCGAGATCTCGGCATAATATTCGGACATTTCCGAAAGGCCGACAGGCCAGCCGGCGAAATCATTTTCGACGAACGGGAACACGCTCGCGCTCCAATGGCGGCTGAGCCCCCCGTAGAACTCGCTGATGAACGGTTTGGCGTTCTGCCCTGCGGGATGTTTGCGAAGGCCTTGTCCGAAAAACGTCTTCGGCGGCGGAAACGCAAACCCGAACTGAGACTTGATCTGCGCGTGGAGCTTATCGTATTCCTCTTCGGACCAGTCACGCGGCGCGCGGGTATGTACCGGATTGATATCCGGGACCTTTCCTATATCGAATATCGTGGCGGATGCGTCCGGCGCGTGTTTCTCTAAACCGATCAGCACCCCGGCCGCGGCAGGGCCGCTCCCAATGATCGCAACTCTCATTAAAACTCTGTCCCGACGGGCCGCCCCGTCGAAAGGGCGTAATTGAATAGTTTATACACTAGCCCAGCAGGTGAACAAATAGGGACTTTCCTTTCAACGACGGAAAGCGGCAAGTGAAGCATCGCTTACTTTATATATATCAACGGCGGGTGTATCGCCGAGAAAGATCGTGGCCGCGGGGTCCGCGGTTTTTTCGAGTCTTTTCAGCATCTCATCGTTGCTAAGATAACGGCGTCCGCGGGCGTCGATCACTACATCCCCCGGCTGCATTTTCTCGAGCTCCGAAGGATCCGAGAGCCACAGCGAAATGAGATCGTTGCGGCCATAGCGGCGGGCATGGAACTCGGCCAGTTTTGGAGTTTCGCTGTAGATGCGTGCGCCGGTTCCAGCATTTTCGGCCACGTACTTCATTGTTTCCCCTAATCGCGAATCGAAGAATTCGTCATGAGGAAAATAAGTGCCGGATCTTTCGGCACCGCCACCGAGCGGATTAACAAACAAGCGGTAATGCGGTGCGGCCCGGACCGCATCGACCAACGGTGTGGCGACACATATAAACAATGCGGACGCAAAAACAGTGTCCCTTGCCGAGCTATGATAGGCATTTCGCGATGTGAGATCCGCGATCTTCCTCGCCAGCCATGCGATCCCGACACCCGCGATGATCATCACAACGGGCAATGCGAAGGCGAAGTATCGGAGAAATTTCCCGCCGAGTACGGTGAAAGGCATGAACCAGAAAAAGCACCACCAAAAGATGAACCAGCGGCCGTCACCGAACTTCTTTCGGAACATTAGAACTAAACCGCCGAGGAAACCGGCGATCGTAATCAGCGGCAGTTTCACCGCCATGAAAACGTAGTAGAAGTGCCACGGAACGCCGTAAAGCCAAAGCGTGAGCTTGTTACGGTAGATCACGTCCATGTACTCGTAGCTGCTTTCGACCTTGTATCCGACGCGATTCTCACTGACGAATGACGTTATCGCCCGCCATGTATCCGGCAAAACGATCGTCGGATTGAATATCAGGAACGACACGCCGACGATCACCAAAAAGGTGAGCCAGCGCTTCGGGCCCATCCGCCATTTCGTCGACGGCATCGCCTGGAACGTGAAATAATACGCCCCGGAAATCGCCATGAAATGCGGCATATATTTCGTTGCGATCATCGCACCGTACGCAGCTGCGGCGAGCCAGACCCATTTGATCCAGGTCCCTTCACCTTTCTCGGCACTGCGTTGACTGCGAAGAAAGAACACATTAGCAAGCATGAAAAAAAATGTCAGGATGACATCTTCTTTTGCGATGCGGGCGAATCCTATCGCCGATGGATCGAATGCCCAGAGGGCGGCGGCGATCAATCCGGCGTCTACGCCGAACAATTCCGCCGCTATTAGAAAAATAAGGACCGCCGACAATGCGCCGAAGATAGTGACCGGCAGCCGTAACGCCGTCTCCACCGGGACATACAGCCCCGGTGCACTCTGTGCAAACGACGCATTCCAGCGCTCGGCGGCAACAACCGAAATGGTGAGAATGCCTTTTAGGAACAATGGATGCTCGCCGTTCGCCCCGGTGAGGCCGTTGGCGCGGTAATCCTCGACGGTCTGCAGCTTCTTCCACTCATCTTCGCCGAGGCTTTCGTTGCTCAGGTCCGCGGCCCGCAGCCAGAAGCCGCCGACGACAAAGACGAACAGGAACAGATAGATCACCGTTCTGCCGATGCGAATGCCGCCATCACGCAGGTATTGTGTCGGAGCGATGTGAGCTGTAGAAACTGCCTCTGCGGTCATTCGTAATTGAGGGCTTCGACCGCATCGAGCCGCGCGGCCCGGAGTCCGGGATAGAGCGCACCGATCGTGCCGCTGACCAGCCCAACGATAATAATATTGAGCAGCAATTGCGGATCGATCTCAACCTGCATCGTGGTCCATCCTTGCAGGACCAGCTTAAGAACATACGTCGTCGTCACACCGAATATTATGCCGGCAAATGTGATCAGCAACGCTTCCTGCAAAATATTGAGAGCGATCTTCAAGTTCGACATTCCTAACGATTTCAGCACGCCGATCTGCCGGGTGCGTTCGGTAACCGTCGTGTACATCGTCAGCAGGATTATCAGCGCGCTGATGCCGCCGGCGACAGCGATGACGACGTCGAGGAAAACGCTCAACGCCGGAATTCCCTGCATGTACAGCTCTTCGAGCTCGCTAGTGCGCAGGATCTGATGATCCGGAAATCGCGCCTGCATCGCTTCGCCGACCGCTTCGGGCGTCAGGCCCTCCTCCACCTTTACCAGAAACAGCGACGCCTTGCCTTCGGCGCCGAGCTGGGCCTGCATCGTTGAGAGGGGGATCTTGATCCGGGCACCGACACTCGGCTCGTACGTGCCTACGATCTCGAAATCCCGTTCGTAGATCTCAAACCGGTCGCCGAGCTTGAGCTGCCGGTTCGCGAGCCAAGCCGTGTCCGACATCATCTCGTCGCGGCCGTCGACGAACGGCCTGCCCTGGATCACCTGCAGCCCCGAGACGCGCGAATAATCGTCGAATGGAATACCGTCGATGAGCCTGCTCCCTGTGATGCCGTCGCGCGCTCGAACGCTGTTTTGCGCGATCGGGACCACGTCCGCAATGCCCTCGACCTTTCGCACTTCGTCAGCAAGCGTGACCGGCAAACGCATCCCGTCCGAGCCGGTCATGCCGATGCTGCCCGACGGGCGAAACATTATCTCCGCACCGACGTTGGCCTCGCGTTTCGCACGCTCGCGCAGGCTACCGTTCGCAAGCCCGATCGTGAATGCGATCAGGAGCACGCCGACGCCAATACCGACGATGCTCACTATCGTCCGCGCCGGCCGGTGCATCATGTTTGAAAAAACAAGGCTGTCCATAGACAAAAGAATTATTTTAGCGAAGCGAAAGGGCGTGGGTCGAATGACATTTTGGATTATTCGAACGCTTCCAATTTAACAGCGATGTGGTGAATCGCTTATTTTTACTGTAATGACGAGTTAGCTTGGGCCAAAGTCTTGCGCATTCGAGCTTGGGTGGCCGCGACCTGGATAACCACCGGCGATCTCAGTATTTTGAGGCCGTCCGACGGCGCGATTGACACAAAAGAAGTTTTCATTTATTTTAGCTGCCAATCAATTTCTCAAGCGGGTTTTCAATCAAGCAGTACAGATCTTTCTTTACAAAAGAATTTCCTTTTGGTGCTGTCATTGCGCACGAAGGAGCGAACCCTGTATGCCACTATTTCCGCGTCTTTTTTCGCTAAAACGCTATGTCACGACTCACCCTTTTGCCGTCCTGATTCTTACGGTCGCGTCACTCGGCATCGTAGGTTCCGGTTTGAAGTACCTTGAGGATGATGCGGACCGTCAGAAACTTTTAAAGCCGAATGAACGCTCGGCGCTTGCTCGTTTCAATCCTTTCCTTGCGACACCCAGTCCCACTCCGACACCGCAACTCAGCAAAGAATATATCTACGCGGGTTCCCGGCTGCTTGCTGTCGAAGACGCAAATGCTAACGCCGCTCCTCCTGCCGATCTCGCGGTATGGCGGCCTCCGGGTTGTGTCGGAACCGGCTGCTACGCGGTGTGGTATGTGCTTGGCGGCGTACAAGGCTTCCAACAAGTCACGGAAAGTTGCGGCCTTGAAGGCGACATTCCCGTCCCAGGCGACTACGACGGGGATGGAAAAACGGATTTCTCCATATTCAGGCGAGCGGATCCGACTTCGAATTATGCCAAATGGTACGTCCTACAAAGCAGCGTCGGCTCCTACTCGATAATTGAATGGTGACTCTAGCAAACGTCGAACCCGGACGTACCTG
>JAICPV010000327.1 GCA_025929655.1 Pyrinomonadaceae bacterium | reverse complement strand
GTGGGAAATGTGGTACAGAGCTTGCAGTTCAGCGTTATCCGCCTCGAAAAGATAGATCATTGAGTCGCGAAGGGTGCAGCGGCGGGAACAATCGGCGTCGGATTCGGGTTCGTTATCAGACGCGACGTTCTGCGTGCTAAACGCCGCTATCGTTCGATCCGTCGCAACCCATAAGCGACCGTCGGTTTTTGGCGGAACTCCGCGGTTTCGGATCAATCTGCGATAAATGTCCTGTTGTCTATTTGTTAAGGGGGCAACGGTCTCCTGAAGCATGAAGTTTAATCCGCCTAGAATCAACATTAATAAAAGAACCGGAAATATCAGACGATAAACACTTTGTCCCGCCGAGTACCAAATGACGATCTCGTTTTGCCGGCTCTTTATCGTGAAGACGGCCAAAATGGCGATCATAGCGGCTGTAGGAGCCAATTGCAGATATGTGAATGGGAAGAGATACGTCAGGTATTTGAGCAGCGCCGAAAATCCGCCGGGAAAGGATCCGGCGAATCTCCAAAGCTCGAAAACGGTGAAAATCATGAAGACCGCCGCCATGAAAACGATGCTGAAAGCGTAGAATCTGATCACCGAAGCTGCCAATTCAAGGTCCCTGATCCCGGTTGTAAGGTCGACAAGGAGATCCTTTCGCTTGCCAAATTTCGAGAATACGCTTGACAGCACCGAACGGCCCTTGACGCTCCCGATGCGGCCGGCGCCCAGATTGTGCCCACCTCGGAATATGAAAAATGCGATGGCGGCCACCGTCGCTGCGGGCGCGATTAGCCCGCCGACCAGCACCGGGAGAGTGTCGGACCTTGACAGCTGTTCACCCGCAAACGTCAATAAAAAATATGCCAAAAGCACACCGAGCGACAGAACGATTCCGAAGCCGCGTCCCCGCCTGGCCACGCTTAGGACCATGAATGCACCCAGCAGGCTAAACAAGATAGGCACGACGGAGAGCACGATGCGCCGCACCATCACGATCTTCGCTTCCGTGGACTCCCTTCCCTCCTGCGTAGCTGCGAAGCGGGCTAGTTCCGCAAGGCCGAGCTCTTCGACCGCGGCGGCCGCCTCCCCGGCCTTAGCTGCCATCTCGTCCCGGCGCGTCTTGATCGAGAGGCGAAGCTCTCCGATATTTTCCGAGACAAGATTCGCCTTCGGGTTCGCGAGATTCAGGGTGGTAACCACGGCGTCCTCGAGAACCAGCTCGGAGGTTTCCCCATTTGAAGCGATCCGACCCCGCCTGCTCGTTATCAGACGCGACTTCCTTTCTTCTTTGTCCTCGTTGTATACGAAAACATTCTTCCAACTTTTTGTCTCAAAATCAGCCCCACGGACGTAGATGGTATATCCCTCGACCTCGGTGTTGAAGACGCCGGGCTCGATCGGCGATTCGAGCTTATAAAGAGCGCTCCGGATCGCCACCATTCGCACTGCTCGCGAGGCGGCTGGTACACCGAAAATGTTTACCGCGATCGAAAATAACGAAAGGAAAAGGCCGAGGATCAGGACGGGAACGACCGCTGCGAAATTCCCTATCCCTATATTGCGGATCGCGATCAGCTCGTTGTCGGCCTGCATTCGCGAAAGTCCGATGATCACGCCGACAAGCACCGCCATTGGACACGTGAATGCGATCACGTTCGGTATCAGCGCGATTACGAGCTGCCAAACAAAAGTGGATGGCAGGTTTGGATCGAAGAATATATCGGAATATCGGCCTGCTTGCTGTACAAACAGGATAACGGACAGGATCAGCCACGCAAGAACGAAATACGGAACGACCGCACGGATCAGATAAAGTGAAACTATCCTGCCTAGCCGCATTCGATCTATAGGTTCGCTTTGCTCTCGCTCAAGACAGGCCGGCCGCTCGCGGTTGCGATGAGACGCCCGACGATCCGAGACAATTCCTTCACAATATCAATGGCGTTTCGCTTTTCGGTGATGAACTCGGCCGGCGGAAGGCGCTGAGCGTCAGCCACGGTAATTCGATATGACGGAGAAATCGTCTCACCAGGCCGGCGCGTTTGAAGGCACGTGCCGCAGATGAGCTGATAACCTTCACCAAGCGTTGCGGTTTCGGCTTCGCTCAAAACGCGGCGGCATGCACCGCATATCGTCCAATCCGGCAGAAAGCCACCCAACCGCAAGATCCAGATCTCGAAATAAAACTTCAATAACGATGCCTCCGTCGGCTCGGCCAGCGTTACCGAGAGCGAGGCGCGGACCATCCGGTAGAGCGTTTCGTTCGGGTCGTGCGGCGGCGCAAATGTCATAAGGAGATCCGCCAGGTGAGCGTATGTTTCCAGCAGCTCAGGGCTGGCGGCCGCGTGAAACGACGAGCGGATCAGTTCGGCATGCTGCAGCGAAACGAGCTCGCGATCTTCCTTTTCGAAATATTCGACGTGGACCTCCGAGAACGGTTCCAGAGAGCTCCCGAATTTACTCTTCAGTCGACGCGCTCCTTTCGCAACGCCGCGGATCATTCCGAATTCGCGCGTGAATAGCACGACGATCCGGTCCGCCTCGGCAAGGTTGTAAGTTTTGAGAACGATGCTGTCCGATTCGCGAAGCGGCATTAATGCTGCATCCTACCAGGGAATGTAGTAGAGCACCCATGCCGCGATCAGGCTGATGCCTACGAATTGTAAAAAGGTTTTCAGCGCGTACAGAGAACGCTGTTTGATCGTGCCGGTGGCGAAAACTCCGAAGGCGACGGAAACGAAGAAGCCGAAACCGATAAGATAAAGGAAATGGATCATTTCTTCCTCCCGTAAAAAATGTCCAACGCATCGATGACCGCAAGAAAATTCAACAGGCCAGACACTTCAAGAAAGCGGCCGCCGTATTCGAAGGTTGCTCGGGCCGCTTCGTTCGGCGCGGGCTCGACAGATACGAGGAAGCGGATCACTTCGCCGAGTCCGTTACCGAGCGTTGCGAATACATTCAAGAGATACAGGAGTTGACCATCTTTGAATTCAAATCCGGGGTAATACGCGCCGCCGCTCAACACCGCAATGATGAACATCGTCCAGACGACGCCTGCGATTATGACTCCGCGAATGGTCGCTTTTTGCACCAGGTGCCCGGCGCCGGGGACAAACCAAGATAAAAGGCCAATAAGTACCGGATTTTCCATCGAAACTCGTTTCTAAACTACTTTAGGTGTCGGGTAACCGACACGTAAGAATCTAATTTAAATCACCAAACCTAAGCCGTTAGGAACAATATGTTTCGCTGCTTCAAGCTAACATGATCAAATTCTTAATGTAAACCATGAGCAAATCTTCCCCAAACCATCAATCGACGGTCATTTATGCCGCCGCGAATGATGCATTATTGCAGGTCGCTACAAACCGATCGAAGAGCGACCTGGAAAACGGGTCGGCTTGCCATGAAAGTTCGGGGTGCCATTGCACAGCAAAAATCGGTCGCCCAGCCGCATCCTCGATAGATTCGATAACACCGTCGCTGGTTCGCGAGGTGGCCTTTAGATCTTTACCTAAAGCCTTAACAGCCTGATGATGATGCGAGTTTACCCTCACATTATCGTTACCCGCTGACAATTCGCCGATCAAACTACCGCTTTCAATACGTATTCGATGCGAATTTCGTTCGCGCGGCACTCCCTGCTGGTGTTTCAGAGAATTTTCCACTTGTGAGGGAATGTCCTGGATCAAACTCCCGCCGCGTGCGACATTCAAGATCTGCATTCCGTAACAAATTCCAAAGATCGGAATGTTTCGCTTCTCGGCCTC
>JAICPV010000325.1 GCA_025929655.1 Pyrinomonadaceae bacterium | reverse complement strand
TGAATGCATTTCTTCGAAAAAGGAAAGAAGGCTTAGTTCGGAAACTTCCATGATCCTTTTTTTCAAACTGCGGATCATATCCGCGAGCGAGACCTCTTCCCGCTCGATCTCCATTTTCACTTCCTCTTTGTGGCGTGCCGCCACTTTTTGAAAAACACTGAGCAGATCGAAGACGGTCGCGCTTATTTCGGCGTTCGCATCGTCGCTTTCGATTTTGCCCCGGGAGAAAACGGCCTGCTCAATGGTCGATTTCTCATACAGCATCTGCGCCGCCGACTTGAATTTCTCGTATTCCAGCAGCCTATCGACGAGTTCCTTTCGAGGATCTTCGATCTCTTCCTCGTCTTCCGCCAGCGGATCGCGCGGCAAAAGCATTTTCGATTTGATCTCGATCAACTGTGCCGCCATCACAAGAAAATCCGCCGCGAGGGCTATGTCGAGCGATTTCATCAGCCGAATATACTTCACGTATTCGTCCGTGATCCGCGCTATCGGGATATCGAAAATGTCGGCCTGCTCTTGGCGAATGAGATACAAAAGCAGGTCGAGCGGGCCTGCAAACTCTCCGAGCTTGATGCTCAGTGCGTCGTGCGAATCGGCAACGATCTCGGCCGTTTCCTTTTTGAAATCGAAATTGTATTTTTCGGGTTGAGATTCCACTCGTAAGGAATATTAACGCAAAGGCGCAAAGCCGCAAAAGCCTTAATGCTTTGCGTCGTCCCGTCTTGGCGACATCGCGTTAAATATATTTCGTTTCGCGGAGGTAAATAATGTAGTCGATCTTCGGCGGCTCAAAGCCGTCCTCGCGCAGTTTCAGCATGATGTTGCCGCGGTGGATCGATGAATGACACAAGACGTGTGTCAGAAGTTCGCGGAAAGTATTTTCGTGCGAAACGCCTAGGCTGGTTCTATATTTCGCCCGCACGTCAAGGCCGTCTTCTTCAAATCGCCTCAAAAGCTTCTCGTACGCTTCGGCGCATTCGCGGGCTAAGGTACCGCACTCGTCGGCCGTAAGCCGCGGCCAGAAATCGAAGCCGGTCGAATCTTTACCGTAAAGACGTTCGTAATATTCCTTCTCGGTGATCAAAAGGTGCGTAAGTATTTGCAGCGACCGAGGCGAGTCGTTCTGCTTCAGCGCGACCACCATCCGCCGGTTCGCCCAGTCGTTGTATGAGAAGAGGTGGCGGAGATGTTCGACGGTTTCCATAGTCTCAGTTCGGAGTACAAGCTTTAGCTTGTATGCTTTACCAAGAGACTCTTCAAAATGACGAACACAAGCTAAAGCTTGCACTCTGAACTATTCGACCGCGTGACGTTTCAGGTCTTCGAGACTGACGACCGTTAGCGCCGCTTCGTGCGTCGCTTCGAGATATACCCTCGGCGCCATCCCTGCCTCCAATGCCTCGCGCCAGCGGAGCATGCAAAGGCACCATTTGTCGCCCGCCTTCAACCCCGGAAACGCGTACTGCGGCATCGGCGTGGAAAGGTCGTTCCCTGCTGCTTTCGAAAACGCCAGGAACTCATCGGTCGCTTCGATGCAGACCGTGTGTCTGCCCGTATCATCGACACCGGTTCGGCAATACCCGTCTCGATAGAAACCTGTCATCGGGTCTTCGCAGCAAGATTGAAGTTCGCCGCCAAGAACATTTTTCGGCTTAGGGTAATGCCCGTTGCCGTTTCCATTTGTAGAGCTCATATCATAAATGCAGAAGCCCGCGCGTTAGCAAGCGTGTAATCGAAACGCAATACAAAGGAATTAATTCCTTGACAGGCTTAGTCGTCCCGCGTTGGATGTTATGCCCCCTTACTTACGTGCAGGTTTTTGCAATAATTCGAACGCTCTTTCCGCTGGCCGCGCCAATACGGCTTTGTCTCCCACTTCCACGATCGGCCGCTGGAGCAGATTCGGGTGCTCGAACATTGCCCTGATCAGCTCGATGTCCGGCGTTTCGTCATTCAATCCCAGTTCCTTAAATTCAGTTTCCTTCTTCCGAACCACATCTATCGGTCGCAGCCCGGTTTTCCTGATCAACTCTTCGAGCTTCTTTTCGCTCAGCGGATCGATATAGTAGTTCACCTTTTCAAAATTAATGCCGTTTTCACGAAACAGCGTCGCCAGATTCCGGCACGTCGATCAGGTAGGTTTCTCGTAAACTGTGATCTTTTTCATTTCTTTCTTGTCTATCTAATTAATAATTACCGAATTAGTAATTATTCATTGATTTCTAACGGATTCCCGTTTTCTTGTACACATCGCCAAGTGTCTGGGCGGCGATCGATCTTGCTTTTTTGGCTCCGGTACTCAATATGCCACTGAGCGTTGCGTCATCATATTGATTCACCCGTTCCTGAAACGGCTTGAGGAATTCGATCGTCACTTCGGCAAGTTCGGTTTTGAAAGCACCGTAGCCTTTGCCTCTGAAATGCTCGACGGATTCGTCGATGGTCTTGCCTGTCAACAGATGATACATCGTCAGCAGGTTGCCGATCGCCGGGCGGGAATCGTCGAACTCGATCGTCGTTCCGCTGTCGGTCACGGCGCGTTTGATCTTCTTCGTTACGGTGTCGGCGCCATCGAGAAGGAAGATCGAACCATTTACGTTCTCGTCCGATTTGGACATTTTCTTTTCGGGGTCTTGCAGCGATTTAATGCTGGCTCCGACGGGCGGGATAAACGGCTCCGGCACCTTGAACGTCTCGCCGAAGTCACGGTTGAATCGCTCGGCCAGGTCTCGCGTCAATTCGAGATGCTGCTTTTGGTCTTTGCCGATCGGCACCAGTTCGGTTTGGTAAAGCAGAATGTCCGCTGCCATCAAAACCGGATACGTGAAAAGTCCGACGCCGGCGCGTTCACGGTTGCCTTTCCCCTTGTCCTTGAACTGCGTCATCCGCTCGAGTTCGCCCATCCGCGAGACACACGAAAGCACCCAGGTCAGCTCGGCGTGCTCCGGGACATCTGACTGAATGAAGATAGTAGACTTTTCCGGATCGACACCGGCAGCAAGGTAAATGCGTGCGAGATCCAGCGTTTTTTCGCGCAGCGTTTTCGGGTCCTGCGGCAGCGTGATCGCGTGCAGGTTCACGATGCAATAGAACGCCTCGTATTCATCCTGCAGCGCGACCCAATTCTTGAGGGCGCCGAGATAATTCCCGATGTGAAGCTGTCCGGTTGGCTGCGCACCGCTGAAAATGCGTTCTTTCTGAGATGTCACTCGGCAGGTCCTTTTTTAAGCGGCTTTTCTCACTTTCTTTCGTTTTTGCACTGTGTGGTCGACATTGCCGGCAAGGAGCGCAGGAACCGAAATATCCTCATCAATCTCGTCCCAATGTATGCCCGTTCCTCCCCCACTTATCAAATACTTCTTACGCTGCGTAACCGTAGCTTTTGCAAGACGCGGGAAATAGGCCAACGGCACCCCGAGCTGCCGGCCGTTGGTCAGCTTCACCCACATATTGTCGGCGTCGAAGGAAACTGATGTTGCGAGTGCCTCAAACGTTGAAGTGTTCATCCCACGCATCCCGAATTTCGGTTTTTCTATTATCGATGATTCTGCTTATCTTGTTAAGTTCTTTCGCCGAAAAACGAAAGAATCAGCGAGCGTTACTTCAGGTTCGACCCAGAACTTCGCGACGTTCCGTTCCTTTCGAACATGGACGTGAATCGGCTCCCACGGATCTCCTTCATTCGAAAAGAAGAAAAACCTATACCCTTGAAACATAAAGAACGCGGGCATAGGTTCAATAGATTGCGTAAACGAGGTATCG
>JAICPV010000057.1 GCA_025929655.1 Pyrinomonadaceae bacterium | reverse complement strand
TTATGAAATGGCGGAAAGTGTCGCGGTTCCCGTCGGGGAAGGAATCGAGATCGAATGCGTTAGAATGCACAAGCATTTGATATGAGGTACGTAGCTTTGCTCCGCGGTATAAATATCGGCGGAGCGACCATGGTGAAAATGGACGAGCTTCGAAAATGTTTCGAGGCACTCGGTTTTGAAAATGTCGTGACATATATCAACAGCGGCAACGTCGGTTTTGATTGCCGCAAGACATCCGACGCGAGACTCTGCAGCAAGATCGAAAAAGCGGTCGAGGAAAAATTCGGCCGCTTTTTCTCCGTCATGGTCCGCGAGCAAAAGGATATCGAAAGGATTATCATGAACAATCCGTTCGATGGTGAATATGAAAGCCACAAGGAAATGCACGTGCTTTTTCTAAAGGACAAGCTTTCGAACGAAAAAGCCGGTGCAATTAAAGAGGCCGCGTTCAAAGGGGAGCGATACCACGCCGACGGCCGCGAGATCTATTGCCACCTACCGCGCGGCGTCGCCGAAAGTCTGCTTACAAAAGGCGTCATCGACAAAAAGATGAAGATCAATTTCACCGGACGGAATTGGCGAACGGTGCAGAAACTCGCCGAGTTGTAACTAATACAGTTGATAGACCAATTGCTACTTTTCTCTGATTTGAAGAGTTATGAACTTCGGAAAGTAGATGTTTTGGTTCTTTAACAAATGAAAGAAATCCCCATTGACGTTGTACGTGACGTATACGCCGTCCGGATTTCGCAATTCGGGATGCGCCTTGGCTGAATACATCATCGCGTCAGCTATGCCGCTGTATTCGGGCTTGTAAAAGATCTGCGGTTCGCTCCACGGGCCTTCAAGCCGATTTGAAAGGCGGGCTCCGATGTTCGCCTTTCCAAATCCAAACGACTGCACCTGTACGTACTTCCTTATCTTCTCGTCCCAATGAACGGAAAATTCGGTTTGGGCCGGAAACAAGGGTTTCGGTATCGGTTCACGCGTCACCCGTTTCATCCACTTTCCTTCGATACACCACTCGGTATTCGAAAGGTCGCCGCGGTAAACAGCGTCGCGACGCCATCTAAGAAGGTATGCCTCGTTTGTGCTTGGCCCCTGAGCGCTGAATGCGTAAAGATATTCGCCGGTCAGAATAACTGCCGCCGAGCCGGCGAGAACGCCGAAAGTTTCAGGCCCGTCGACGAATTTTATGTCCCATTTGTCGGGCGTTTCTGTCGGATTCGATATCAAGGCGATCTGCCAGTTGATCGATTCAAAGCCCAAACCCGTTTTCACGCCCTTCATCTGAAAAAGGAACACGACGAGTCGATCATCGATCATTGCACCGTGGCCGGGCCAGAACCATGTATCCCCGACCGCTGGGAAGAATGAGTCATGTTTCTTCCCCGCTCCGCGCCAATTGTATTTTACCGGCGCCGCAAGGTCGTAACCTTGCTGAATTGCGACGCTATTCCGAACCATTGCACCGTTGCGCGCGCCCGTCCAGTCGCCGGAAATGAAACTGTCCCCGAACAGCCAAAGCACTCGTCGATTTCCAAGATCAATAGAGCCCGCCCCGTCAGCTCCCCGCCAGACCCGGTCGTTTTTAAAGTATTGGTCGGCGACAGGTTCGGCTTTTGCAGTGATCTCGTAACGCGACATGTCCACGGGCTGCGCGAAGCCCGCAGTACAAAAAATTGTAAACACTGCGATCGATGCCGCTTTCAACATAGCAGCGAGTATACAAGTATTTTTCCGCAAACAGACTGATTGTCATAGAATTTGGGTATGGTTCGAAGACCTTTCAATTTCAAACAATGGATAGATGAGCATCGGCATTTGCTCAAGCCTCCGGTCGGGAACCAGTGCGTTTACGACGACGCAGATTTCATCGTGATGGTGGTCGGCGGTCCGAATTCTCGTAAGGATTATCACTGGGATGAGGGCGAAGAACTTTTTTACCAGCTAGAAGGCGACATAAAAGTCCAGATCCAGGAAGACGGAAAGGCCGTCGAGGTGCCGATCCGTGAGGGCGAAATCTTCCTGCTGCCGCCACGCGTCCCGCACAACCCGATACGCGGAGCGAACACCGTCGGGCTCGTGATCGAACGCAAACGCCGCCAGGGAGAAAAAGACGGCCTGCTCTGGTTCTGCGAAAACTGTAACAACAAGCTATACGAGGAATACTTCGAGCTGGAAGACATCACTACCCAATTCCAGGGTGTCTTTAAGAAGTTTTACGGCTCTGAGGAGCTTCGCACGTGCAATAATTGCGGAGCGGTTATGGAACCGCCGCCTGTCGCAAGCTAACCAAGAATGTCCGTTCTTTTTGAGCAGCTTAAACTTATCGTCGATTCGTTCAATAGGAACAAAGTTGAATTCGCGCTTTGCGGCGGACTCGCGGTATCTGCTTACGGTCCCATTCGCGCAACAGAAGACATCGATTTCCTGATAAGGGAGGAAGCGCTCGAACCAGCCCTTCAAGCTGCCGCAGAGGTGGGATACGATATCCGCGGATTCGATATCTCATTTAAGGATAGATCTGTTGAAATTCAGCGTGTTTCGAGAATTGTCGATAGAGAAGTGATCTCGCTCGACCTGCTGCTTGTGACGCCCGAAGTTGAAGACGTGTGGGCTAATCGACGACGTATCGATTTCCTAGGCATGTCACTCTATGTAGTTTCGCGGGACGGATTGATTAAAATGAAAAAGCAGGCGGGCCGGCCGCAGGACCTGATTGACATTGATAAGCTGGAAGATGCGAAAGATTGACATGACATCAGAAGCTGTGACGAATCGGCTCCGTCGTGCTAGCGATCTTCGGGATCTTTGCATTGCGCTTAGAGACGCAATGGAATCTCACAAAGAACGTCTTGAAACCGATTTGAACGAATCGCTTCCAACTATTCAAAAGCCTGGTCCGGATACCCGAGAGGCTGCCTAAAGGCGGAACTCCGAACGAATGCTCAAGATCGACGTCCACACGCACATCCTTCCAAAGGAAATTCCCAATTGGAAAAGTAAATTTGGCTACGGCGGATTCATTTCGCTGGAGCATAGCGGGCCGGGCTGCGCGCAGATGGTGCGTGACGACGGCGGGCAGTTTCGCGAGATCGAATCGAACTGCTGGGACCCGACGAAGCGGATCGAGGATATGGATCGCCACGGCGTCAGTGTGCAGGTACTTTCGACCGTGCCCGTGATGTTCAGTTACTGGGCGAAGCCGCAGGATGGCGCCGAAGTCGCAAAATATTTGAACGATGATATCGCCGATGCCGCCACTGAGTTCCCGCTGCGGTTTGTCGGGATCGGAACCGTTCCGCTGCAGGATACTGCACTCGCAATAAAAGAGCTGCAACGATGCAAAACGATCGGCCTGGTCGGTGTAGAGATCGGCACGAATGTAAATCAGCTTAATCTCGGCGATCCGCAGTTCTTCGATTTTTTCAAAGCGTGTGAAGAACTAGAAATGGCAGTCTTCGTCCACCCCTGGGAAATGATGGGCGAACGGGATATGCAGAAATACTGGCTGCCGTGGCTGGTCGGAATGCCCGCGGAAGTTTCGCGCGCGATCTGTTCTTTGATATTTTCCGGCACGCTGGAGAAATGTCCGCGATTGCGGATCTGCTTCGCCCACGGCGGAGGTGCGTTCCCCGCGACGATTGGGCGCATCGATCATGGTTTTAAGGTTCGCCCCGATCTCTGCGCAGTCGATAATCCACATGGCCCGCGGAGATATCTAAGCAAGATCTATTTCGATTCGCTCGTGCACGAGGCGGCAAAGTTGGATTACCTCGTAAAGCTCGTCGGTGCCGACCAGGTCATGCTCGGCAGCGATTACCCCTTCCCCTTGGGCGAGCATGAACCGGGCAAACTGATAGAATCGACGGACTACGACGAATCGATAATCGAGATGCTGCTTTCGGGTTCGGCTTTGAACTGGCTCGCACTCGATGGTGCGAGATTCGGCGAATCAAAATAGAAATGCCGAGCAAGTGCCCGGCAGATCTGATCGGAAAGTTTTTTGAGCAGATCATTCATTCGGCGAGGCGTTGGTAGGCACGCTTATCTTCTTCGCCTGCGCGATCAACCGTTGCTTTTTCGAACTACCGAACTGGAAGCCCATTTCGGGTGTTCTCAGTTTTTCCAAAAAACGTCCGCCCCCATCGCTTGCGAAAAGCAGATCCGAATTATCCTTGTTCGTCGACCCGGTGCGGATCGCGGTCGTGCTCAATATGCGCTTGTTGTTTTCGTTGAAAAGCGAAACCGTATAAACCGAACCGAAATTGTTCGTCAGAACCATTTCGTACTTTCCAGCGGCGAACGTCGAATCACCGACTGTAAAATCGAAAGGCACGTCCGCCGAAACTCGCAAACCCGGCGTTTGCCCGAAAACCAAAACTGTTCCGAAAACTGTTAAAAATGAAAGGACCAAAAATGTGCTGATAATATTTCTCATGAGAACCTCCATGAATGTGGGTTGTTAAAGGATCCAAACCGAAAGCTACAGCCCTCGGACTACTGTGCGCCGGATCGTGCCGGGTGGTTTAGACTATCTTCGGCTTCACCGCTCGCACACATGGAAGACGCCGCCGAATAGCGGTTTGTTTCCGACAGCAGGCGTGTTTTGAAATTTAAAATGATTTCGTCACATGAAAATTACGATTCGTCACCGAAGTTTGCGCAAACTGCCGATGACGCCGATCCGCTGAGAAAATTTCGCGGTCATTTTCAGTTCCCCGATAAGTTCAATAATTTGGAGCCCGTCTATTTAACTGGAAATTCCCTCGGTCTGATGCCGAAAAATGCGCGCCGCTATGTCGAACAGGAACTGGACGACTGGGCAAAGTACGCAGTCGAAGGGCACACGAACGCGAAACACCCGTGGCTGCCGTATCACGAATTCGTGACCGAACCGATGGCACGCGTTGTCGGGGCAAAACCGATCGAAACGGTCGTGATGAATTCGCTGACGGTAAACCTCCACCTGTTGATGGTTTCGTTCTATCGGCCCACAAGTGATCGATTCAAGATCGTCATCGAAAAAGGCGCGTTTCCCTCGGACCGGTACGCGGTCGAATCACAATTAAAGTTTCACGGATATGGAAACACCGGCCTGGTCGAGCTCGCGCCCCGGGATGGAGAGGCGACGCTTCGCACCGAAGACATCGTGGGGGCGATCGACCGTGATGGCGATTCGATCGCATTGATCTTGCTGGGCGGCGTGAACTATTACACCGGCCAGGCGTTCGAGATGAAGGCGATCACCGAGGTAGGCCATCGAAACGGATGCGTCGTGGGTTTCGATTGTGCGCATGCCGCCGGAAATCTGGAACTAAAACTGCATGACTGGGATGTTGATTTCGCGGCATGGTGTTCGTACAAATATCTGAACGCCGGACCCGGCGGGATCGCGGGGATCTTTGTTCATGAACGCCACGCACGCTCGTTTGAACTGCCGCGGTTTGCCGGTTGGTGGGGACATGATAAAGAAACCCGATTTCTGATGGGACCGAATTTTGTGCCGCTTGAAGGTGCCGAGGGCTGGCAGATCTCGAATCCGCCGATCCTGCAGCTCGCCGCGTTACGTGCTTCGCTCGAGATATTCGATGAGGCGACGATGCCGGCGCTGCGAGCAAAATCCGAAAAGCTTACCGGCTTTCTTGCATTCCTTCTTAACCAGCTTTCAGACGAACGCATTTCGATCATCACGCCGAACGATCCTGAACAAAGAGGCTGCCAGCTTTCGATCCGTATGAGGAATTCCGACAAAAGTTTATTTGACTCGATCACAAGCCGCGGAGTATTCGCGGATTGGCGTGAACCGGGTGTGATCCGCGTCGCACCTGTGCCGCTTTATAATACATTCGACGATGTGTATCGGTTCGTCGCGATCTTAGAGAGTTGTTTGGAAAAGAGATGAATGTAACGATATTTCACTGGTCGTTTCTTGTAGGCATAGTGTTATTTGGTCTGCTTTCTGCGCAGGGGCAAACTATCAAGGTCACGCTTTTAGGCACCGGTTGTCCGGCACCCGTGATGAATCGGTTTGGGCCGAGCATTCTGATAGAGGCGGGCGATCAGAAATTGATCTTTGATGCCGGCCGGGGTGCCATCCAGCGCCTTGCGCAAGTTAAGGTTGGCTTCAAAGATATTCAGGGCGTTTTTCTTACGCACCTGCACTCCGATCACGTTGTGGGTTTTCCGGACCTTTGGCTGACAGGCTGGCTCAACGGTCAACGAGACAAGCCACTCCTTCTTTTCGGTCCTAGAGGGACCGAAAGAATGATGAAGCATCTCGAACAGGCTTTTGAATTCGATATTAGGATCCGCTTGTACGACGATCGAAGTTCGCCGGAGGGTTTTATCGTTACCGCAAAGGACGTAACCGAAGGCATCGTTTACGAAGTGAACGGCGTGAAGGTCACGGTGTTCGATGTCGACCACCGGCCGACCAATCCGGCCTTCGGTTATAGAGTCGATTATGGTGGCCGCTCAGTTGTACTTTCCGGAGACACCCGTCCCTCGGAAAATCTCGTGAAACACGCAGCCGGCGCAGACGTGGTCGTGCACGAGGTAGTTTCCCGCGACTCGTTGAAGCAGCGTCAGCGGGGCGATGAGTGGATAAAGATGATCATTTCTCACCACACTACACCGGAGCAAGCGGGTGAAATTTTCGCTAAAATTAAGCCAAAGCTGGCTGTGTATTCGCACATAGTACTTCCGTCGGCAACAGAACAAGAGTTGATCCCACCTACGCGAAAAATGTATCCCGGACAGGTCATATTGGGGGAGGATCTTATGATCATAGATATCGGCGAAAAAGTTACAGTTCGAAAGGCGCGTTTGGATTGAGTTCATAGTCCGCCCGCTAAATGACAGAGAAAATGATAATCATCGGCGCGGGCCTGGCCGGTTCGCTTCTGGCCATCTACCTCGCTCGCCGCGGCTTTTCGGTCGACGTATTTGAAGCCCGAGGCGACATGCGCAAAGGAGAGGTCGCGGCTGGTCGTTCCATAAACCTTGCACTTTCCGATCGCGGCATCGCTGCGCTGCGGGAGGTCGGAATGGACGAGTACATGCTCGCCGAAGCCGTGCCGATGTATGGTCGGATGATCCATTCGGAGAATGGTGAAACGAAGTTGCTTCCATACAGCGGCCGCAAGGGCGAATTTATCAACTCCGTCTCACGATCGGGACTGAACATTGCTCTCATCAACGAAGCCGAAAAATACGACGGCGTTCGATTTCATTTCAATGAGGCATGCGTCGACTTTGACTGCAATTCCGGTGTAGTGAGATTAGGTTCCGGGAACAGAGTTTCAGGCGACACGGTGATCGCGGCCGACGGCGCAGGGTCGGTGGTCCGTCAAGCGATGGAGCACCAAATCCCCGATTTCGAATCATATTCGGTCTTTCTCGAACACGGTTACAAAGAATTGCACATTCCAGGTCGGACCGCAGGCGGCTCGCCTGCATCCAACGCGAAGCGTTCGCCGGAAGATCGGTTCCTGTTGGATCCTAACGCCTTGCACATCTGGCCGCGTCATCGATTCATGATGATCGCGCTTCCTAATTTTGACGGAAGTTTCACATGCACGCTGTTCCTTGCGAATAAGTCAGTGCCACCTGCTGCCACGGCTGGTACTGACACGGCGTCCTTCGACCGGCTAACAGATGAGAATTCGCTGCTCAATTTCTTTGATCGCGAATTTCCCGACGCCGTTCCGCTCATGCCGACCCTTGTTGAAGACTTCTTCACGAACCCGACCGGACAGCTCGGAACTTTAAAAAGCTGGCCGTGGCATGTCGACGGGAAAGTATTGCTGCTGGGCGACTCTGCCCACGCGATGGTGCCCTTCTACGGCCAGGGCATGAACTGCGCCTTTGAGGATGTTCGGATACTGGACTCGCTCCTGTCGGAACCGGGAGCGGTAGCGACCGGGTCAAGCGTCGATTGGAAAGTAGTGTTCGAGCAATATGCAGCACTTCGAAAACCCAACACCGACGCCATTCAGGAAATGGCTGAAGAGAACTTTTACGAAATGCGCGACGCAACTGCCGATCGGGTTTTCCAACGCAAACGGGCTCTCGAAACAAGATTGGAGCGAACATTTCCCGATTATTTCTCGAAATACTCGATGGTAACTTTCAGGGAAGACCTGCCTTACTCGGTCGCCAAGGAAAGAGGAAACGCGCAAGATCGGCTTCTAATGGAGATCTGTGCCGAAGAAGAGAATACCGAAGACATCGACTTGACGTCCATCTTTACGGATTTGCAAAAGCTGCAGCTCGAGGAAATTGGTTCAAAACGATAAAAGTGGAATTCAACGGCCAACACTTCGACCTGTTAACCCCGATCGATATCTCGATCCCGCTTCGCTTCAACGGCCAGCAGCCGAACGCGTTCGGTGTCGAGTTGGCGACGTCGACGGCCTGCGAATACGCCTCGCTTATCGGAGACACCCGCCGCGGCGGCAGTTGCAATTTCGAACGCGTCACATTCATTCCTCACTGCAACGGCACGCACACCGAATGCGTCGGCCATATCACAGACGAGCGTATCTCGATCACGGATTGTTTGAAGGATATACTGATCCCTGCGGCTCTGATCTCTGTCGAACCGGAGTTTTCCGGTGAAGATCTGGTGATCTCGCGTGAACAGATCGCCAAAGTTTTCGATTGGGAATATTCGAGAGGAAGCGGTTACGCGCTGGTGGTCCGAACGCTGCCTAACGACGGCGGAAAGCTTGACCGGTTATATGATGCCGACAACATTCCGCCGTATTTTTCGGAGGACGCGATCTGTTTGATCGCAGAACTCGGTTACAGGCATCTACTCGTCGATCTTCCATCGATCGACCGTTTGTTCGACGAAGGAAAACTATTGAACCACAGGATATTCTGGAATATGTATCCGGCCAGCTTCCAGACGAATCCGGAAACGCGTTTGAATTCGACCATTACTGAGTTGATCTACGTGCCGAACGAAATTCCGGATGGGGAATATCTGCTGAACCGTCAGATCGCACCCTTTGTATCCGATGCGGCACCGTCCCGGCCGCTCCTTTTTCCCGTTGAGCGAACTGATACAACCCGACTGAATCAATTCGCGACAAAATCTTGATGAAAAAGCTTTCGTTTATCGTTTTTGCTTTGTTCGTTTTTGCGGCGTCTGCGCTTGGCCAGTCGTACATCGCTGATATGGCACGAGAATCGGCGAGGTCCGACAAACTCACCGGCGGACGAATTGAAAAGCAAGTCCTGATTCCCGGTGATTCGGATATCCGGATCACGATAAACGTGCCGGCGTTTCAGATGACGCTTTGGCAAAATGGGAAGGAGATCAAAGCATATCCGATCGGCGTAGGCCTGCTTGATTATCCCGTAAAGATAGGCATTCTCCAGGCTTCGTCGG